>JASFHM010000163.1:0-4095 GCA_050123215.1 Phycisphaerales bacterium
GTTTACCTCGTTGATTTTATCAACCTCGTGCATATCCTCTGCGACAAGCATCTCCTCGTCGGTTTCCGAATCAAAACTCTCCCCGAGCCGGCTGAGCCGCTTCTCAAACTTGTCGGCGTCGTAAAATAATTCATCTTGGCCCTGGTTGCATATCCTAAACGAAGGCAGCCTTTTGCCATCGTAATAATTTCTGGTAAAATACTCAAAGTCAATTCCCCGACGACCAAGCACGCCGATGGCACGTTCGGCCTCGGAAAGTGCTTTTATCAAAACATTGAGTTTCTCACCGGTGATCTTTTTGTCCTTTACGGTCTTGCCGTTACCGCGGACTACAAGCTCGCTTCCCTCCAGTCCACGGGCTATCATGCGCCTGTGCATCTGCAGCTCACTCAGTATATACTCGGACTTCTTTTTTCCCTTTTCCTTCAACTCATAGAGAGGCGGCTGAGCGATATACACCATATCATTCGCAAATAGCTGCGGCATCTGCCTGAACAGAAACGTTAAAAGAAGCGTGCGTATATGCGCACCGTCGATATCGGCATCCGTCATCAGTATCACTTTGCCGTATCTGCACTTACCAAGGTCGAATTCGTCGGTACCGATTCCCGTTCCCAAGGCGCTGATAATGGTTCGAATTTCTTCGTGAGCGAGCATCTTTTCAAGCCGTGCTTTCTCAACATTAAGAATCTTGCCCTTCAGCGGTAATATTGCCTGAATATTCCTGTCGCGTCCGGCTTTTGCTGAACCGCCCGCCGAATCACCCTCAACAACAAATATCTCCGTTGACGTTTTCTCTTTGCTTGAACAGTCCCACAGCTTACCAGGCAGATTCCCGGAGCTAAGAGCGCCCTTGCGCCTCGTCAACTCACGAGCTTTTCTGGCCGCTTCACGAGCCGCTGCCGCCTGTATCGCTTTATTCAAAATACGCTTGGCCTCCGGAGGATGTTCTTCAAGGAAATGACCGAGCTGCTCATTGACGGTCGTCTCGACAAAGCTGCCTACTTCCGGATTAGTCAGCCGAACTTTAGTTTGAGCTTCAAAATGCGGGTCGGCAAGTTTAACCGCCACAACCGCCGTAAGCCCCTCACGCAGGTCGTCACCGGCAGGAGCCTGACCGTTCTTGATAAGATTGTTGCTCTTGGCGTAATAATTCATCGTGCGGGTCAGTGCCGTTCTGAAGCCACTCAGGTGAGTACCGCCGTCGATGTTGCGAATATTGTTTGCGAAGACCAGCACGTTTTCCGTGTAGACATCGGTATACTGCATCGCAATTTCACAACTGAGCATTGCTTCGGTATCTTCCTTGGCAAAATATATCACTTCCTTGTGAAGGGTGTCTTTTCCTTCATTCAGATGTCTGACAAATGCCTTTATGCCGTCGTCAAACTTAAACACCTGCTTTTTTTTATTCCTCTCGTCTTTGAATGTTATCTGCAGCCCCGCATTGAGATACGCCATCTCGCGTATTCTCTTAAGCAGCGCCTCGAACTCGAACTCAGCATCACCGAAAATCTCTTCATCCGGCATAAAAGCTATGCGTGTTCCACGTTTCTTGGTGGGTCCCATTTTTTTGACGTGTCCCCTAGCCTTGCCGCGCTCGCATTCGAAGTGATAATGTTCGCCGCCGCGGTAAACATCCGCCTCAAGCCATTCGCTCAGAGCATTTACAACACTCACACCAACCCCATGCAACCCGCCGGCAACTTTATAACTGTCTCGGTCGAATTTGCCGCCAGCATGCAATGTAGTCAAAACAACCTCCAAAGCGCTGGTGCCGGTCTTCTTGTGCTTTTCGATGGGTATACCACGACCATTGTCCTCCACGACACAACTTCCGTCTGCCGATATCTGCACGTTTACATCATCGCAGTGCCCAGCCAACGCCTCGTCGACCGAGTTATCGATGACCTCATAAACCAAGTGATGCAAGCCGCCGATGCCCCTGTCGCCGATGTACATATCCGGCCGCTTCCGAACGGCCTCAAGTCCGCCAAGTATCTTGATATTGCTTGCGTCGTATTTATGTTCCTTAACCGCCATATATCACACCTTCCAAAACAACTTTACTTTAAACAATCCCTTGTTATCTAAGGACGGTTGTCATCTTCCTTATTTTTAATTGGGGCAAATTTTTCCGCATCTGCCTCATCAAGCCGCTGCCCAACAACCTCAATTCGTGAGCATAACCGGGCGAGTCCACGACAACGGTTAGTCGCCCCTCGGCAAAATCAGCCAGCGAGCAATGGCTGGCAATATGTTCAGGAACAAGCTCCTGCCAGAGCTGCTGCAAAGCTTCCCACTGCGCCTGCTTCGGCCCAATTTGCTGCCGGAGGTAGTCGCCAAGCACTCCGCCAAGCGCTTGCGGTTCACGGCTGCTTTTATCCGGTCGCACTAAGCCGTTACTGACCAGCCTGTTATATATTTGTTGCGACATCCACGTTAAAATTTGGTGGCCCGGCCAAAAACCGGTCGCCACAGAAGTGTCCTAACCTAAGTTTATCGGCATAAGTACGTATAAGAAATCACTGCCGCTTTTTATAAGCCCCGGCCGGTCCGCATCACCAAGCTCCAGTTCGAATTCGGGCGAATCTATCACCCGCAGTACATCCACTATAAACTGGGGATTAAAACCGACTTCAATCGGCTCGCCTTTGTAATCAACCGCCATCTCGACTTCTGCGTCCCCGGTCTCGGGTGCCCGGCCGGAAAATACGAGCTTGCCCTTGCCCGCGCTCATCCTGATTCCACGAGACTCTTCACTGGTCAGCAGCGCCGAACGCCGAACCGCACTCAACACCGCCGCAGTCGGCAACGTAAGCTTCTTCTGGTAGTCGGCCGGGATGATATCCTCATACTTGGGGAAGTTACCCTCGACCAAGTTGGAACTGATATCAACATTACCGCAACTTACCAGTATCTGATTGTCCACCTGCTTGACAGATACTACATCTTTCTCGGAGCCAGCGAGCCTGTCCATAAGGGCCATAGTCTTGGCTGGCACGATTATCTTGCCGGAGGCAAGTTTGTCACTTGCAGCCGAGGCGAGTCCAGCTCTCACACGAGCTAATCGTCTGCCATCAGTCGCCACCAAGAAAAGCTTTTTGCCTTTGACCTCCCACAACACACCATTTAGAGCATAGCGCGTGCTCTCTTTAGCAGTGGCAAACAGACATTGCTCGATAGCACCACGAAGGTTATCGAGAGATATCTCGAGCTCCGCTTTGCCCTCGAACTGAGGCACAACAGGATAGTTGGAAACCTCCTGGCCGTAGATTGTAAAGTGGCTGTCTGAGCCTTTCACTTCACATTTGCCCTCTGCAGCCTGAAATTGCAGCACATCATCCGTACTTTCACGCACAATAGCTGCTAACCTGTCCGCAGGAACAACTGCATCACCCTTTTCGGAAACAGACACTTCGGAAACCAAGCAGCTTACACCCACTTCTAAGTCCGTTGCTGATATCCGGACATCTGCATCTCCGGCAGTCAGTTTGACACATCGCAAAATTGGTTTTGGTGTTCGCGCCGGGACTATGGAAGTAACCAGCCCTAAAGCTTCAACTAACGCTGTTCGATTAAACTCTACTTTCATTTGATAACCCCTATAGCAAAACGTTGGAGTAATACACAGTACGTCGCTAAAACATCACTTCAGTTTACTGTAAATAAGCGATTGCTACAATCACTTTCAACCAAAAAGAGGCCATCTCGACTATTGCAAGTTGGCAATTGTTAGTGAAGCAGAAGTGGTTTTTCAGGTTTTGTGGGAGTAGAGATATATTTATTATTTATTGAACAAAATATAGTATCAGTAGTCATAAGAAAGTTGGATTTGTTAATAAACCAAAGAGGAGCAGTACAACCGTTTGTGTACTAAGGAGTTACAGCCAAAACGCCTCATAATTGCTGTGTGGATAAATTGTTAGATTGTTTGTTGAGGGGTGCCATTGGGGCGATGGAAACCTTGAGGCCGCATGTCGCCCTATACGTCTTCTCGGGGCGTTAACAGGGTATTTAACAGGTTTTCCACAGCCACTAATAGCGACCCTTCCAATTAAAAATAGCGAAAAAACCGCTTGACGCGAGTGCTTA
>JASFHM010000164.1:0-4088 GCA_050123215.1 Phycisphaerales bacterium
ACGGTCTGTGATTAACATTATTGGCCCGCCTTCCGGTAGTATCTCAAAAACCTGTCTCGCAACCTGCTCACTCAATTGGCTCATCGGAGAAAACATCGTCTCGTACATGTTCATCTGTTCGGCCCTTTAAAAAGAGATAAATATCTTCCCGGTTGTGAGCTATTTCGGTATGATTCGGGGCCGACTTACCTAACAATAGTCCGGTTTAAGTAAAGACAGGCACAAAAACACCGAATGATATACTTATAGGACGGTAAAGGTGACTTGTTTAGGTATAGATGGTGTACTTACTCGCCGCAGGAGGCCTCTTTATCATTTTGCTGTTGGCGCTTATGCTTGACCATATGTATGGAATTGCCCACCTCGTTGAATTCTACCAAGTCCATATACGAACGAATCAGCAGTAGTCCCCTGCCTTCGGTTTTATAGAGGTTCTCCTCCAGCCTGCAATCGGGAACCGCGTTCGGATTAAATCCGGCCCCGGCGTCGGTCATAGCTATTTCGACCTTTTCAGAACCTATCAAAAGGTTTATTTCAACCTTCTTGCTGGGGTCCATACGATTACCGTGTTTTGCCGCATTATAAAACGCTTCCTCAAGAGCCAGCCGCACCGCAAACGTGTCATCCTCGCAATAATCGTAGCTGCCCAGTTGTGAAATCAGCCACTCACGAAGCTTACTCAGACCTGAGTTGCTTTGAACTACCTCTGTTCGAGTTGTCGGCTTTGTTGGAACCATAATAGAAAGAGGTAAAACCCGGCCGCACGTCAGCAACGTGCCCTAATCCTCATCCTGTAATATGTGGTCTATCGCAGCATCCACGTCCTTGCAAATATCGAATACCTTCGTCAGACGCGTTATCTTGAAAATCTCATATATTTTAGGATTTATACCGCAAAGTGCAAGGCGTCCGTCACGCTCGTAGATTCTCCTGCTCAATTTTATCAACAGACCTAACACCGCTGATGACAGGAACTTAACGTTGCCGAAATTCAGCACAAGATTGAGCTTCTCACCCTGCTCAATGACTGAAAGCAATGACTGCTCTATCGCTCTCACATCTGCCTCTTCCAATATCTTCTCGTCGGTAAAAGTGATAATGACAGCTTCCGACTCATACTGAACCGATATTCGCGGGTCAATCTCTTGCATGGCAATCTCCGACTAAATCTATTATTCGACGGAAAATCCTATTTCATAAGCACTAAACTGTCAAGGCCTTTGATTTTGAACATTTCCAACACTAAAAAATAAGCATATTTGACTATAACACGCATAAATCGTATCAAAAATGAGTTTTTCATCTTGCTGATTTCCGCTCGGAATAGTCGCCTGAGCCGCAAAAAAGCTTTTCAATCTACCCATGTTAACAAAAAAGATTCTTAAACTCTAAATGCCTTACTATAAACAGGTAAGATTTGATACATTACAGCATTTCTATCGGTTAAAACCATCTTTGTTCTCTATTAAAGCCCTAAATAGTTGCTGTTCAGGCTTTTATACCAACAAAATAAGGAATATCCTTATGGCAGGTATTTCACAATAGCGTATATTGTCATAAATCTATTCAAAGAAAGTCGTGTTTAGAAGCAAGGACAACAATCATTCATTTAGGAGACCAAAGTTATGAGAATTAGCAGATCAACAGGCTACGCACTGCTGGCGGTAGGCTATATTGCCAAGCACTCAGACGAGAAAATCATTTTATCACAAACAATTTCGAAAGAATACGATATTCCTCTGGAATATTTGCTGAAGATTTTGCAGCAGTTGGTTCGAGCCAATGTGCTCCGCAGCAAGCGCGGACCCCGAGGTGGTTTTTCACTGGCTCAAACACCGAAGAAAATTTCGATGCTTCAGATTATTGAGGCGGTAGACGGTCCATTAGCCGGCCATTACGCTCTGTTTGATCCGCCAGCCAAGGGCAAATTTAGCAACAAGGTCGAGAGCGTTTACGGCAAAGCCATCAATCAGGCCAAGGCTGTCTTCGAAAAGGCTAAAATGTCCGAACTGCTTTCTTAAGCAGACTCAACGATATGGAAATCAGCGAATTCCAGCGTTTTATTGCTGAAAAATACGAGAAGCGAGACCGTCAGCGAGGTGTGCCGACCACTTTTATGTGGTTTGTAGAGGAAGTCGGCGAGCTCGCTACGGCTCTCGCTTCCGCTGCTCAGGAAAACAAAGAAGAGGAATTCGCAGATTGTCTCGCGTGGCTGTGCACGCTTGCCAATATCAGTGACGTTGATTTGGAAAAAGCTTGCAAAAAATACACAGAGAATAACGTAGAAGGTTTCAAATAACCGCTACTATCCTTCCGTAGTTACTCCCCTCATATTTTATTGACGGCTATTTTACTGCTATTGGTCGGTTCTGAAAGGCGAGGCCGGCAGGCCTTCTTTATTATACAGATTCGCACCTTCGGGATTGTCGGACCAAGCATAGCGAACGGCTGTGGGATTTGTTACCTTGTCACTGGAGACAATAACTTTATTGCCTTGTATTTCAGCGTTTGCCCATACGAACTTTTTATCAGCTCCGGCGATGGCGAAATGTTTCAACTCGGAACAACCTTTGGCGATTAATCCGCTCCCGATATTTGTAAATGAGATAATAATTTTATCGCCCCGGATTTCCATGTCCTTATAAATCGGGCCTGAATAAACAATATCTTTCTCACCGTAAGCTATCTTTCGTGCCGCCAGCGCAAGGCGCTTACCCACATCTTCTTTATTCGTGGGGTGAATATCGTTCCATTCGCCGATATCGATAATGACGGCCATGGCCGTGTTGGGGACAGAAAGCGTTTTAAGCTGAGCTTCTCTAAGTTCGGCCCAACCGCTCTCGGAGGGCAGGTCTTTAGCTTTCATAAAATTGGCCAACTGGACATACAGGAACGGGAAGTCGCCCTGATTCCATTTTCCTCGCCAGTCGCTAATTACGGCAGGGAAAAGTTTTTGATATTCAACGGCATTGCCGGCATTGGATTCGCCCTGATACCAAATCACACCTTTAATTTTATAGTTCAACAGCGGAGCAATCATCGCGTTATACAAACCGCCCGGCTTCCATCTGATAAAAGTTTCCGGCTGCAACGGCTCCATCTCTGCGCCTAATTTGTATTTCCACGGGCCTTTCAAATCGATGGTCTGGCCTGCGGCTGTGATTTCGTAGGGTTTGTCCAGGAAAAAGCCACCTCGGCCGATATTACTTATAACCCTTACAGTGACAATGTTTTTGCCGGTCTTGAGCACATTTGCGGGAATGTCGTATTTTCTTGGCGGGTACTGGTATGAAATTGAGCCGACAAGCCGACCGTTGATATAAGTTTTATCAGCATCGACAACACGGCCGAGCTCAATTCTCGCCGGTACGCCGGTCATTGATGCAGGGACATCAAATTCTTTTCTAAACCATACGACGCCGTTGATATTGCCCAGTTCGCCGTCGGCCCAGTAGCCGGGCACGTTCATAGTCTGCCAATCGGAAGTGTCGATAGAAGTATCGAACCAGGGCGTTCGCCCCGGGGGCAAACCTTTGTCTTTTTTATTCAGGCGGCTATACCAATCGGTACTTCGGGCCTTGTCGCTGTCGGCTATTTCTTTGACGTAGGTATCGTCCTTGAATTTTTCGGCGACTTGCAGATAGTGAGGAAAGGCCTTTAAACCATCGGCGCTGAGCCAGGCCTGGGCAGGTGAGCCACCTAAGCTCGTATTAATCAGGCCGATGGGGACATTGTATTTTTCATACAACTCTTTAGCGAAAAAATAGCCCACAGCCGTAAAGTTAAGAACACTTTGCGGGTTCGCCGATTCCCAGCCGCCCGACTCCACATCCTGCAGCGGCTGTTTGAAGTTATATTTGCGAGGGACATAAAACTGTCTTATGGCAGGGTTGCCAGCCTGAGCTACTACGTCGGGGTAGCGGTCCTTCACACGGGCCATGGATAGCTCCATGTTCGACTGGCCGGAACAAACCCACACGTCGCCTATCATGATATCTTCGAGGGTTATATCATTAATCTGCATATCGTACGGACCGCCGGCTTTCAATTCAGAAAGCGTCACGGCCCAGTTGCCGTCGGCGTTGGTG
>JASFHM010000165.1:0-4086 GCA_050123215.1 Phycisphaerales bacterium
AACATCCGCATATAAAGGTGGTTGGAACCGCTCCCGATCCATATATAGCGCGGGATAAGATAGTAGCACTACAGCCGGATGTAATTACCCTTGATGTTGAAATGCCTCGTATGGATGGTATTACATTTTTGCACAAATTGATGAAATACCACCCCATGCCGGTCATAGTCCTAAGTTCGCTGACCCCTAAAGGCAGTAAACTTGCTATAGAAGCTCTGGCTTCCGGAGCGATCGAAGTTATATCGAAGCCAGGAACCTCATTCAGTGTCGCCAATGTTTGCGATACTTTGGTTGAGAAAATTACTTCTGCGGCAAATGCCTGTGTGCAGGCAACCGGACACGCTGCGGGTGCAGCGACCTCCGCAGCTAAGAAATACCACCTAAGCCGTACAACAAACAAAATCTTTGTTATAGGAGCTTCGACCGGAGGTGTTCAGGCGCTTAGTTGTTTGCTGCCGATGTTGCCGCATGATGCCCCCGGCACTGCGGTTGTTCAGCATATGCCTGCGAAATTTACTACCTCTTTTGCCGAACGATTGAATGAACAATGTTCTGTTACGGTGAAAGAGGCTCAAAACGGCGACCATTTAACTCCAGGTCAGGTGCTTATCGCTCCAGGCGGTTTTCATATGTTATTGCAGAGGTCTGGAGCTAATTATTATGTCGCAGTTAAGGATGGCCCCCCAGTTTGCAGACAGAAACCCAGTGTTGAAGTCCTGTTTAAATCTGCAGCTAAATACGCGGGCCCAAATGCAATTGGTGCGATTTTAACCGGCATGGGTGATGATGGAGCGAATGGCTTGCTGGAAATGAAACAAAACGGCGCCCACACGATTGCTCAAAACGAAGAGACTTGTGTTGTTTTTGGAATGCCCAAAGCAGCGATTGAATGTGATGCTGCGGAAAAAATAGTACCCTTGCCGAAAATCGTCGACACTCTTCTTGTGTTCTCGCAAGATTAGCTGGGCTCACGGTTGAAGGCTTGTCAAATTTGTCTTGATTGTGTCATTTTTGGTCGGTCTCTAGTAATAGACCATTTGTAAGTCTAGTTAGGTTCCACTTGTCATTTACTTGTGACCCTTGTTTACACAAAGAATGTGCCATAACCTAAGGTCCTGTAAGAGTTTGTGGCGTGAGCATCAGGCTGTTGCTCCAAAGGTTGAGGGTTTGAGGCTTTGTTAATTAAGTGAAGAGCTGTCAATTGCTTACATTTAACGGCTTTTTAGCGATTTTTGCCCGCAAATGACCCGATGAGAGTCAACGATTTGCTGATTGCGCTTCTTGTCGATAGGCCATAATAAGGGTATAATGCTGAAAATGCCACTAAGCTTAGGGGTGAGGTGGGCATGTACGTAGAGACTTGGATGTGTACCGTTTTTAACAGCGAGTTGGTAGTGGCGATTAAACCCACAGAAGTCAAGGCAAACGTTGAAGCTGCTGCAAGGATTTTTGAGAGGCATGGGGACTTTATCTACAACATAATTCGTTATAAAACAACTGATAAAGCACTTGTCGACGACTTATTTCAGGACTTTTTTCTCTGGCTCACTGCCAACCCTGTGTCACTGGAGGGGCCGGAATTAAAGGCTTTTCTCTACCGAGCAATTGTAAACGACATTCGTGATGCCGGTCGTCGGGTAAAACGTTATAGGAATTTATTGAATAAATATACTGAAAATTGTAATTTTTCTGTCAATGATAGTCCCCCGAAAAACGCTTATAGTGCTGAGGAAAGGGTAGAAACAATAATGAAAAATGTATGGGATGAGCTTTCGCCGAAAGAAACAAATGCGATTTCCCTGCGGTATCTTGAAGGTTGTAGTATTGCAGAGGTTGCAAATAAAATGCGGGTAAAGAAAGCATCTGTCAGCCGATATATTTGTGTGGGGCTAAAAAAAATGCGTCGGTGCTTGGGCCGTGGCGTTAAGGATAACACATGAACTACCGAAATGAGAATTTGCTGTGCGAAGAAGCTGAACTTTATTATCTAAGCTCAATTCTAGGTTCTGAGTATGGTAAGGTGCCGGAGCACATTGCTGACCATATAGAGACTTGTAGCTGTTGCCAAAATCGTATAGCTGAGTTGAAGAGCCACCTTCGAGAATACCCGGATGCAAGGAACAACTGGACCGAGAGACTTACTCGGGCACAACTACATATGCTTGAGCTTCATTTAAGCTACCTAGGTAGTAAAATTAGCTGCAATATTGTAAAACCTTTTTTGCCTTTGCTGCTGGAACATCATAAAATCGGAATTCCTACACCCATAACAGTACACCTTGACCGTTGTGAGTCTTGCCAAAATGATTTGGCAATCATTAAGTCTCTCGGATTGATCGATAAACAGCTTAAGGCGCTTCATCTGATGTTTAGCAGCAAATCTGGAACTGAGTGTGTAAACTGGTCTGATGCATCAGAATCAATACAGTCATATGTTGATTTTAATTTCCAGGCTATTGAGCCTAATGTACTCAAGCATCTTTGTTATTGCGGTGTATGTCAGCTTATGATTTATAAATTAAGGGCAAAACGGCTTGAAGACCTGCAGCAAAAGCAAATAAGTACCTTGCCGTGTAAATCAACTTCATTCTGTGATGTATTCGACTATTGTTTTCCGTATGAAATGGCTGATCACGGCGATGGGGACCAGTATGCGAAATTCAGAGAGCCGTTTATTGCACACTTAAGACAGTGTCCGGAGTGTCTTGGCAGGATACAACAATTACAAGAGGAGATTTATGCGATTAGGCGCAGACCTGAGTCCGGTGTCGTTACAATCTATGACTTAGGGCGGGCAAAGGAGTCTGTATCAACCTCGGAATCTGAAAATATTTACGACGGTTTTCCAATAAAAGTTAAGGCCCTGACTCCTGTTCGTAAAACCGCACTTGGAAAAAGCTCAAAGGGCGAGCACGTCGGCGGCTGCAATATTAAACTTTTCAGAAAAGGGCTAAACTATCTTGTCAAAGGTACTATCGCAGCGGCTGTGATTCTTGTTATAGCATTGTTCCTGAGAAGCACTCCTACCGCAACAGCGGCAACACTTGAGCAAATATATGAAGCAATCCAAAAGGCTTCCAATGTATACATCCAGAAGTTCGTAGCGGGTAGCTCAAATCCCATTCAGGAAAAATGGATTTCAAAAAGTGCAGGAATTTATGCTGTAAAAGACAAAAATGGTTTTTCTTCTTGGGATTTGCAAAAGGGAGTGAGAACAACTAAGAAACCAAGCGGCGCTGAATCAGAAGAAGTTCAGTTAACAGAAGCCGAAATTGTTACGATCCGACAAAGAAAGTTTGGCGGGTCTTTGGGGCTTTTACCTTTTGAGTGTATTTCGCAATTACCTAAAGGAGCGCGTTGGAGCAAAGCTGATGACAGAGATTCATCGCTTGCAGAGGTAGACTCTGAAGTTTATGAGCTTTCGTGGTCTGTTGAAACTTTGCAGGGAGAAAAAACAAACTTTAAATGGCATGTGTTTGTTAAATCTGGCACAAATAAACCTTTAAGAACAGAATTCTATGAACGGACGCTTGGTTCCAGTGAATATGAGTTGCAAATAGTACAAAAAGTAGAGTATTTAACAGAAGAAGCTTCGGTAGAACATTTTTTAAGCATACCTTCTCGCTGAGTACTTATCGTGGACTCCATAATGGAGAGAGGTTTTTATATTGAGCGCCGATTTTTTCAACTAACAGGTCATTTGCCTTTCTTTTTTCGAGATGGCCGTCTACAAAACCAATATTGGCCATTTTGTTTAGATGTCTGCCTGAAATTGCATCTGTTTCCTGCCCCGGCCAAAATTGTCTTTCTGCATTTATTTTGAGACCGGGAACGTATGAAGTATCTTGAATAAAATTTATCCTCAATGGATACGGAGGCTGCGCAGTAGCATGCCACCAGTTAACTAATGCGTAACCCGCATCAACAATCAAAAGCGTCCCGCTCAGTTCGGGTGTCTCGGTCATCCTTAGCGGCAGACCTACAAATTCCTGTCGACTGGTTCCACCGAGAGCACCTTTACAGATAGATTCATTAACTCCATAATTGCCGCAGAGGATATTATTTTTTAATTTGGAGGATCGCAGC
>JASFHM010000166.1:0-4064 GCA_050123215.1 Phycisphaerales bacterium
TCCCGCTGTGTCGATTACTTCCGCTGATAGTTTACCCAATTGACAGTCCGTGCTGACCCAGTCACGGGTTGTACCTTTGATATCGGTGACAATCGCCTTTTCTTTACCGGCCAGACGATTTAGAAGTGTGCTCTTGCCGGAATTAGGCGCTCCGGCCAGAACAATCTTACAGCCGTAGATTAACGGCCTTGTTTTTTTGCTGTTTTGTAATATCGTTTTAGCTTCGGGGCGTACTTTTTCAGGTGAACCATTTTCAACTGTTTGTTGCCAGCTCTTTACGGCTTTAGTTAAACCGCCTCCGATTTGATTTGAAACTATCCTTGTCCCATCGAGTGTCTTGATATCAGCCATAACCAGCTTTGCTTCAATGGCGATGGTACTCATCTGTGAGTATTTTTTGATCAATAACCGCTCAGTTGATACGGTCGAAGCACCTTTTTTCTCGAGCAATCTTAAAATATCCGAGACAATCAGCGGATTACCGTGGCAATTGATAGTGAAATTATCCACGCCTTCGCAACCGATGAGCACCTGGTCGATAACATTGCCGTTTACGGTTATTGCTCCGAGTGCGGTCTGACCGGCTTTTAATTTAGAAGGAGGATTAAAAATCTTTCTGAGGATATTATCTGCATCCGGACCGAAAAGGCTTATTGTCGCGATTGCCCCGGTGCCTTTACTCGTCATTACCGCCGCAACAGTTTCCATGGCTCAAACGACCCGGCTCGATTTTTCATCGATATATTTCCTGTAGGCAAGAGCAATGCCTTTGACCACGAGATTCGGCACATACGAATCTATGAACTGGCAGTCGTCTTTTATAATCTGTGCCGAAGCACCGGTCAGGACGGTTTGCGGCCATCTGCCGAGTTTCTCGGCATACCTTCTTATTATTTCTTCCATCGTACCCACGGCTGCGTAATAAAGGCCGCAGTTAATCGCATCGTTGGTATTCTTGCCATACGGCCCCTCGGGTTTTTTGACCTTTACCTGCGGCAGTTGTGCCGTGCCTTCTTTCAGCGCCTTAGCCTCCATATCAAAACCGGGGCATATCACTCCGCCCTGGAATATCCCGTTTTCGTCAATCAAATCAATAGTCAATGCCGTGCCGAAATCAACCACGACCACAGCATCTTCCACGACTGCGTATGCCGCAGCCGCCGCAATTAATCTGTCGGTTCCCACCTTGAGCGGCTCATCTACCCACATCGATATCGGCAGCGGAATGTTTTTGCCGATTACCAGAATCTTCTCGCCAAGGCTGTCTTTAACTATTTTCTTTATTAGTGTCGTCCAGGCCGGCTTGACGCTGCTGACAACAATCACCCCGTCCCGTTTTTTCTCTTTTGACCTTTTAGAGACAGGAATTTTTTCCCAGGCTGATTTTAGTGCCGTTGTCAGCTTTGCCTCCGAGCCGCCGGTTATGGATTCTATGTATTGCTGTTCGCCTTTCAGGAACAGGCCTATATCGATGTTCGTATTGCCGATGTCGACCGCGATAAGATTCATACTATCTATCTTTCTTGCCTTACCTTTTGCCAGAGTAGCTCGGATAGTTCTCTTACACCTGAGCCTGTTACCGCTGATATGGCGACAACTTGGCAATTCAACTCGCTTCTTAACTGCTCGAGTGCTTTGCCTTCAGGGTCGAGGTCAATCTTATTGGCTATTACTATTTCCGATTTCTCAGCTAAGGCTTTGCTGTGCTCAGTCAACTCACTACGTATCTTATGGTAATTCTCAGCCGGTTTTGAGCCGTCGATGGGCATTATATCAACTATGTGTGCCAATACCGTAGTTCTTTCTATATGCCTTAAAAATTCATGGCCCAGTCCAGCCCCGTTATGGGCACCCTCGACGAGTCCCGGGATATCAGCCATTACAAAGCGGCGGTAATCCGTCAATTCGACAATCCCCAGAACCGGTTCGAGTGTGGTAAACGGATAATCAGCAATTTTCGGCCTTGCCGCCGAGCAGCGTGATATCAGCGTACTTTTTCCGGCGTTGGGCATACCAACCAGGCCGACATCTGCGATTAATTTTAGTTCGAGCCGGATATTCCTTTCCTGGCCTTTCTTGCCCGGTGTGGTTTCTCGTGGAGTCTGATTAGTAGCTGTCGCAAAGGCTTTATTACCCTTGCCGCCTCTTCCGCCGCGGCAGACAAGAACCTTCATTCCGGCCTCGCTAAGGTCCTTGAGCATCAGATTCAGGTCTATATCGTAAATTAACGTTCCCGGCGGAACCTGAATTATCAAATCCTGGCCGTTGGCGCCGTGCTTGTTGCTTCCCTGGCCTTCTCTGCCGTTCTCGGCAATCCAGTGGTGCTTGCCGGCAAAGTCCATAAGCGTATCGAGGTTCTCTACGGTCTCGAAGTATATATCTCCTCCGTTGCCGCCATCGCCGCCGTCAGGTCCGCCTTTGGGGATATACTTTTCCCGCCTGAAGCTCAAACAGCCGTTTCCGCCGTCGCCTGCCTTAACATAAATTCTTGCTTCATCAACAAACATATCTGCATAGTTACTTTCAGTGACCATAAAAAAAGGATGGTAATTATACCATCCTTTCGAGCTTATTGTATTGCCTAAATGGCTTTAGACTACGTGAATCTTCCGGCCTTGAAACTGCACCGTTCCGTTGGCGGTCGCAAATAGCGTATAGTCCCTGCCCATACTCACATTCGAGCCTGCGAAGAATTTGGTGCCGCACTGTCGAACCAGTATCGCCCCGGCCTTAGCTGCTTGGCCGCCGTATATCTTGACGCCCCTGTACTGGGCGTTGCTGTCTCTTCCGTTTCTCGAAGAGCCTTGTCCTTTCTTATGAGCCATAACTTTGCCCCTTGTAAGTTTATAGTCTGATTCAACCTAAAAATCGCTATTATACGAAGTCAGCCTTGATTGTCCAACTATTTTTCATGTTGCAGAAAGACTTGAAATTAGTGTTAGGTTAGTTTTTCGCCTGCAGGATAGCGACTGTCTCGGGCAGCGATACCATACCGGCTGTGGCAAGCTTAATTTTGCCCTCGGGGTCGATAAAGAAGCTGCACGGTACCCCCGTGTTCCTGTAAGCCCGCTGGAACCCATAGGGTCGCCGCATATTGCCCGTATCGAGCAGGACGGTATAGTTTATCCCCGCTGCTTCGACGAAATCTTTGACCGTAGAGAATCTTTCATCCGAAACCGCCAGTATTGCCAATTCATCTTCGCTAACGCTGCTTCGTAGCTTAATCAAACCTGGTATTTCCGCCCGACAAGGCGGGCACCATGTTGCCCAGAATATCAGCAGCACATTTTTACCCTTATAGTCACTTAGCTTATGCGTTTTACCATCCAGACCGGACAGGGCAAAATCAGGAGCGGCTTTGCCTTGCCATGTGCTATAGACAGGCTGCCACGTTTGGGCCGATGCAATTATTTGTCTCAAAGTCGGCGTCACTACAGGTTCGGGCTGATGTGTTACAGGCACATCCGGAGGTGTTTCAGTTTGATTGGTAGTTTCTGCCGTATCTGTGTTTTCGTGGTGATGTACCACTTCGTGTGTGTGAGCGTGGTAATTATCTTCCTTGACAATTGTTGTATTGTCTGATGAAGATTTTTTTGATATAGCCAATATTACTACCGCTACGAATACTACTGCTGCGATAATAGCTAACGGAAGGAGAATCACATTTTTTCTTCCTGTCTCTGACATATTGTATTTCTCCATTTAGGTTTCTTCTTCAGCTTACCTCAAATTAGGACATCGGTTCGCCTAATAATCTAACCTCAAAAGGCCCTTACGTAAACATTATTCCTGATTACATTTACTTGCCCAAGATACAATTTTGCGGTAAAAATGTTTGACAAAGCCGTTTTATCACTTAGCATAGTCCGTTTTTTACGATGGAGCTGTAGTGATATGAGTATCCTTCTGTTCGTAGCCGTTGCGATTATTTTCGGTTTTATCGGTGGTAAGCTTGCCCAAAAGCTCAGGCTGCCGGGTGTTCTGGGATATCTAATCGCTGGGCTTATATTTGGCCCGTCTTTTCTGAATGTCTTCAATCTCGATTTGATAGACAAATTCAGTGT
>JASFHM010000167.1:0-4054 GCA_050123215.1 Phycisphaerales bacterium
AGTCCTTTGGAATTGCTGGCGCAATTGTGCCTTATCCATTTAGCCATCCTTCTCTAAACTACCGCCAAGGTTATCTTTTATCAAGGTTTGCAGCTTTTGTAAATAATGCCTAATATTTTTTTCGTACCCCGCGTCCTTTGGCCTGTAGTATTTTTTCCTCACACCTTCGGGCATATACCTCTGCGGTGCATATCCGCCTGGAAAATCATGCGGATATTTATAATCGGCCCCGAATCCCATCTTTTTGGCCGCTGCATAATGGCTGTCTTTCAAATGTTTTGGCACCGCTATAGTAGGCTCGTTTTTGACATCCGAGACGGCTTTCCATATCGCCGAAGCCGAGGCGTTCGATTTTGGCGCACACGCAACATAAAGGGCAGCCTGGGCCAGATGAAGCTGTGCCTCGGGCAACCCGACAAATTCCGAAATCTGCACCGCCGCTGCTGCCAGGACCGTCGCCATGGGGTCGGCATTGCCCACATCCTCAGCGGCACAGACCGCGATTCGGCGGGCGATAAAACGCAAATCTTCACCGCCTGCTATCATCCGGGCCAGCCAATATACCGTGGCGTCCGGGTCGCTGCCACGCATACTCTTTTGCAATGCGCTCGCCAAATCATAGTGAGTATCGCCGGTGCCATCATACTGAACAGCTTTTTGCTGGATGGAGTCCTTGGCAACTTCGACATCAAATTTTACTTTACCTTTCGCTTTTTTGCCGCGGACCTGAGAGAGCACGCCAATCTCTAAAGCGGTCAGAGCTCTTCTGGCATCACCATCACCGGCAGCAGCAAGGTATTTCAAAGCTTTATCCTCCACCTGAATCTCTATTTTACCAAGCCCCTTTTCCTTGTCACTGAGAGCCCTTTTTAATAATTCCACGATGTCGTCTTGACTGAGTGGCTCGAAATGAAAAACTGTACTTCGCGATATTAACGGCGAGTTGACGGCAAAAAACGGATTCTCGGTAGTAGCTCCAATCAGAATAAGCACACCCGATTCGACATCATCTAAAAGCACATCCTGTTGTGCCCGGTTGAAACGGTGAATTTCATCTATGAAAAGCACTGTCCTTGTGCCGGTAGTTGCCAAACGGTCTTTGGCTATGGAAATCACCTCGCGGATATCGCTCACGCTTGCTGCCGGAGCGCTTAGATAATGGAACTTGGCCTGGGTATAGCCGGCAATGACATTGGCTAGCGATGTCTTACCAGAACCGGGTGGACCGTAGAAAATCACACTGCTGAGACTCTCAGCCTCGAGCATTCTTCGAAGCAGCTTACCCGGGCCGAGAAAATGCTGCTGACCCACAAATTCGTCGAGACTGCCGGGCCTCATTCGTACAGCCAACGGCTCGACCTGGCCCATCCGCCGCCTTTCAGCCTCACTAAACAGCGTATTATTATCTTTGGAAACGCGCATCGTAAGAGATATTATAGCCTGCCTCGCAGCAATTGTCCGCTATTTAGTTTTCCTTCCAGCTAACAAATGAGCCTTGAATTCCCGTCAATTGTCGCGAAAATACAATAGAAAATGAACAGCAGCCAAACTAAGGAAAGGACGTGTTAAATCAAGGAATCCGCACAAAAACTAAATAAATACGGAATACGGGTTATCGTCGGAGCATTTCTCGGCCCTTTTATTCAGGGGTTTATTCTCTTCGCTTGTGCCGAGCGCTTGGATTTGTCGAGGGCATGGCTTTGCCTGGTGATAAATTTCTTTGTGATGTTTAGCAACATTGCAATATTGGCAAAGATAAATCCCGAACTGCTCAATCAAAGAGGCGCCTGGAAGAAAACCAAAAATACCAAATGGTGGGATAAATGGCTGATATTGCCTTTATTCGGGATACTGGGATTTTACGCACCTATGGCATTGGCTGGACTGGATGTGGGCAGGTTCGGCTGGTCCAACCTCGGACCGGGTTACGCCATATTCGGAATCATTATTTATGCCGCGGGCACAGTCCTTATCACGTGGGCTATGATAATCAACAGGCATTTCGAAGCATCGGTTCGTATTCAGACCGACCGCCAACATAAAGTAGTATCCGAAGGGCCTTACAGAGTAATTAGGCATCCCGGATACGTCGGAGCAATAGTATGGGTTGTATGTCCCCCTCTTATAATTGGTTCGCTCTACGGGCTGATTCCCGCAGCGATGGCGGCAATTGTCTTGATTGTCCGTACAATACTCGAGGACAAAATACTACAGAAAGAACTCGATGGATATGCAGATTATGCCAAGGTCGTGAGATACAGGTTAATTCCCGGTGTGTGGTAAGCAACACATCTAACCAGTGCGACTTAGAATGAATCGCGCCGTGTCGATAAGGGCTGTTTTAGCTGAGCTGTCGGGTAGATTTTGCAAAGACTGTATCGCCTCTGCGATAAACTGCTCGGCCCGCTGTTTTGCATACCGTAGACTCCCGGCTTTATCCAGCATTGCTCTTATAATAGAAGCAACTGACTGGATGCGGGCGTCAGAATTAACCAGGTTAAGAAGCTCCGCCTTTTGGTCTTCTTGAGCTGAGCTTAAAAAATGAATTAAGGGCAGTGTTGGTTTAGCCCTTTCGAAGTCACTACCCAGATTCTTTCCGATTTGGACTTTCTCACCGGTAATATCAAGCAGGTCATCGACTATCTGAAAAGCAGTTCCTACAGCAAGGCCGAATTTAGCTAATTGCTGTTGCCCTTCTTGGCCTGCACCTGCCAAAAACGCACCTAACCGGCAACAGCTTCTAAAAATAGCTCCGGTCTTGTCGGTGATGATTTCGAGATACCCGGCTTCGTCTATCTGCCAATCGGCTTTATGTACATTCTGACTGAGCTCACCCTCACAGGTTCTTGCCGCCGCTGTTGCTATTTCTTTAGCTACTTCGGGTCGAAGTTCGGCGCACATCTTGAAAACCTTACTCAATAAAAAATCGCCAAGCAGAACAGCAGATTCATTCCCATACACATGATTCACACTCTCTCTGCCCCGTCGCATCTGAGACTGGTCAACAACATCATCATGCACCAATGTCGCGTTATGTATAATCTCGAAAATCGCAGCGACACGGATGTGCTCATCGGTGACTCGGCCGTAACATCTGCCCGCCAGAAGAACCATGCCCGGACGAAGCATTTTGCCGCTTTGGCTGATTATGTATTGGAGCAACTCCTCAACGCCGCTCTTGTACGGACAAGAAGCAAGCTGATTCTTTATCAGGGTATTTACCTTCGCAAGCTCAGCTTCGATAACTTCAAAGGGAGTTATCACCATCGGCGCGGAATCGTCGTCCTGTCGAATTTTCATCGGCTGCTTCATGGTATCGGGGTTTATTACTGGCCGTCACTTTCCGTGGGCGTATTCGAAGAATTTCTTCCTGAGCAGTTTCGTAATCGGTCCGGGTTTGCCGTCACCTATCGTTCTGCTGTCGATTTCCACAACTCCTATCACCTCGGCAGCTGTGCCTGTCAGAAAAAACTCCTCGCAGATATACAAATCAAACCGTGTAAGATTACATTCAACAACTTTGATACCTTCGGCCTCGGCCAATCTTATAACCACTCGGCGCGTAACTCCCTCTAACGAGCCTGCCTCGACCGGCGGCGAATAAACCACGCCCTTCCTGACTATAAAAACATTATCACCGGTAGCTTCGGCAACGTAACCTTCGTGATTATACATAATCGCTTCGGGTACATCGTTATCCAAAGCTTCTATCTTCGCCAGGATGTTGTTCAGATAGTTCAGGCTCTTTATCTGCGGCGACATAGCCAGTGGATGGTTGCGCACCGTAGTTGCACTTATTATCTTGAGCCCTTTCTCATATAACTCTTCCGGATAAAGCTGGATATTGTCGGCGATTATAATGATGCTGGCGTTATTACAGATAAACGGATTCAGACCCAGCGTTCCTGCGCCTCGCGTCGCCACCAGCCGAACATAACCATCTATCACCCCGTTAGCTTCGACGGTCTTTTCCACAGCGCTCATCATTCGCTTTTTGGTCATAGCGATATCCAGACGAATGCCCTTCGCTGAATCGTACAGCCGGTCGATATGG
>JASFHM010000168.1:0-4035 GCA_050123215.1 Phycisphaerales bacterium
GATAGTGGAATAAGAAGCGTTAGGACCGACTGAAATGACGACTAAGGAAACAATAGAGATGTTTGATAAATACGTGATAGCAAACTACGGTCGACTGCCGCGCGTTATGGTAAAAGGTCAGGGTTGCTATCTTTACGATGCCGACGGCAATGAGATCCTCGATATGTTCCCGGGCTGGGCCGTCAGCGGAATCGGTCATTGCCATCCGAAAGTCGTCGAGGCCCTGCGCAAACAGGCCGGCGAGCTGCTGCATATCGACAACACATTTTATTCCGAACCGCAAGGTGTGCTCGCAAAGTTATTAAGCGAACGTGCCTTTGGTGGCAAGTGTTTCTTTTGTAACAGCGGCGCCGAAGCCAACGAAGCCGCTCTGAAACTGGCGCGACTTTATACCGCGAGCGAAAAGTATCGTTTCGTCACAGCCGAGGGAAGTTTCCACGGCCGGACGTTCGCTACCGTGACCGCAACAGCTCAGCCGAAGTATCACGAAGGCTTCCTACCGTTGCTGCCTGGTTTTGTTTATGTACCCTTCAATGATATCAAGGCGCTCGAAAATGCATTCACAGACGAAGTTGCCGCAGTAATGGTCGAGCCGATCCAGGGCGAAGGCGGAATCAATATCGCCGACCGGGAGTATCTTGAAACGATTCGTGAGTTCTGTGATAAGAATAACGCCGTTATGATTCTCGACGAAGTCCAGACCGGCATAGGACGCACCGGCAAATGGTTCGGCTACCAGCATTTCGACGTCGTGCCCGATATTATCACCATGGCCAAGACACTCGGCGGCGGTGTCGCTATCGGTGCAATGATGGCCAAAGAAGAAATCGCCACAGCCCTTGTGCCCGGCAAACATGCTTCGACCTTCGGTGGTAACGCCCTTGCGTGCTCTGCTGCTATTGCGGCCATAGAGGCGATTGAAGAAGAAGGCCTGCTTGAGAATGCGCAACAGCTCGGCCAATATACTATGCAAAAACTAAACGACCTGAAATCGAAGCATCCCGTCATCGACCACGTGCGCGGTGTCGGCCTTATGCTCGGCGTGCAATTGACAAAGCCTGGTTCAGCTATAGTCAATAAATGTCTCGAGAAAGGCCTGCGAATTAACTGTACGCACGAAACCGTAATACGATTTATGCCGCCGATGATCGCGACAACTGAGCATATCGACAAGGCTGTGAGTATTCTGGACGAAGCTTTAAGCGAGAGTGCCTGATGGAACATTTTCTTGCCATAAATGCGTGCAGCACCGAAGAGTTGATTGAACTACTTAACCTCAGCACGAAGCTCAAAAAGGCGTATAAAAAAGGTAAGCGCGATTTGTGTCTTACCGGCAAAATTCTGGCGATGCTTTTTGAGAAGCCCTCACTGCGAACCCGAATGAGTTTTCAGGTTGCGATGACCGACCTCAACGGCACCGCTATATACGTCAAACCCGAGGACATCGGCGGAATCGGAAAACGCGAACCCGTCAAAGACATCGCGCGAGTACTGAGTCGTTATGTGCACGGTATAATGGCACGCACCTTCAAGCACAACACTGTAATTGAGTTGGCCAAGTACGCAGCCGTACCGGTTTTCAACGCGCTTACAGACTTTTCACACCCCTGCCAGGCTATGGCTGATATGCTTACGATACAGGAACACCTCGGTCGGCTCAAAGGTGTTAAAATCGCGTACGTCGGCGACGGCAATAATGTCGCTCGCTCGCTTGCATTCGCATCGGCTAAATTACAAACGAAGCTAATTGTCGCCTCACCGCAAGGCTATGAGCTTGACGCCGAATCTATAAACAAGGCTAATACAATTGCCGCCGATAGTGTCACCCAGACCAGCAATCCAATCGAAGCTGTAACCGATGCCGACGTCGTCTATACCGACACGTGGGTCAGCATGGGCCAGGAAGAGCAAAAACAAAAACGCATCGAAGATTTTGGAGGCTTTCAGGTCAACGCCGAGCTTTTGAAGAACGCCCCCGCCGAAGCGAAAATCATGCACTGTTTGCCCGCCTACCGAGGTTATGAAATAACCGACGAAGTCGCCGAGTCACCGAACTCGGTTATCTTCGACCAGTCCGAAAATCGCCTGCATTTCCAGCGGGCGCTTCTTAAGAAGTTGATGAGTTAAACCTTTGACTGTTTAACCCCTAGGCCTGCAACATTTTGCATGAAAAGCTGTAAGTTTTGAACAGGAAAGTCATTGCGAGGCCGCGAAGCGGCCGCGGCAATCTTAACCTTTCGGTACGGTAAAGCTCTGAGATTGCTTCGCTTCACTCGCAATGACATCGTTATATTTTGCTTAGATGCAAAATGTTGCCTGCCTGCGGGTTTATATTTTCATTATGAAGACCAAAATCCTTATTGCCACAACCAACCCGGGCAAAAAAGCAGAACTTTCTGCGATGCTCGATGCCGACATCGAGTGGCTCGGACTCGATGATTTTCCACAGATGCGGGAAATCGTGGAAGACGGCGAGACCTTTGCCGAGAACGCCCGCAAAAAAGCGCTCGGCTATGCTGAACAGACTGGTCTTTGGACAATCGCCGATGATTCAGGTCTGGTGGTTGATGCCCTCGATGGCGCTCCCGGTGTAACGAGCGCGAGGTTTTCAGGTGCTAAAGACAAAGACCGCACTCTTATCGACCACAAAAACATCGCAAAGGTCCTCGAACTTCTAAGGAGCGTCCCGAAAGAAAAAAGAACAGCAAGATTTATCTGCTGCCTTTGTCTTGCGAACCATGAAAAAGTTTTGATTGAAACAGAAGGTAAGCTTGAAGGTATTATTACTGAAAAGGAAATTGGAACAAACGGCTTTGGCTATGACCCGATTGTTTTCATACCTCACCTGAACAAAACCGTCGCCCAGCTGTCCGCCGACGAGAAAAACGCCATTTCCCACCGCGGCAGCGCTATCCGAAGACTAAAACCACTGCTGAATAATCTTCTGTCGTCCTGAACTTTCAACTCTGCAACTCTGCGCAGATATTGCTGTCCAAACGTAACCGCAGTTTCTTTCCGACACCTATGGGAACGTAGTTCCGGCCCCATGCCTCTTTGAACAGGACAATCGCCGAGTCGCCGGTACAATGAGTAGGCCCGATTTTCTCTATTCCTAACAATTTGATTTCCTCGATAATCTTTTCCACCTGCTCGCGGGTATGACTCATCAGATGAAAGCCGCCGAAGGCAAAACGAATCTCCCTGCCGGAAAGCTCCTTCGCCTTTTTCAGAATTCTCACAATCCCCGGATGACTACAGCCGGTGATAACAACTATTCCATCCGGCGTTTCCAGACAGAGTGACTGCTCTGGTATGTTGTGTTGCAGCGTACCGGTGCTGAACACTCCGCCGCAGATGCACCGCATCTCCGAAACTAAGGTTACAGACTCAGCCTTGCCTTGCAATTCTCTCACAGTTTTACCAGGCGCGGAATCGGGCAAAAATATTTTAAGATGGTCGTTTTCCTTTACCAGCCATTCCAGCCCGTTGATATGGTCCCAGTGCATATGTGAGATAACAACCGCGTCAATTTTGTTTGGGTCGATTTTCAGCTTCCTGAAATTCGACTTTAATATGTTTGCGTCGCCGCCGGTGTCGAATAGAACAGTTTGCTCGGCCCCTTCTATCAGACACGAGAATCCCCATTCCGCCTGTAGCGAGTTGTCGTGCGTGTAATTGTCGTACATCACGGTTAATGTCACCGCGCTGTTCGGCCCAGCCGGCGCATCGAAATTTTCTGCTAATCCGTTCATCGTAAACCCCGCAATTAAGAACAATGTGTAAATTTTCATATCCTATCCCCCATATTTTGTTCCAGCTATCTTGGAATATTGTTGCCGCATAGCCAATAGCGATTATACCCTATCTGCTCACTGCCCGCAACGTGCTTTAACTTGCCCGATGATTGAAGTCATATTTGCTGCGACTATGTGCGAACAGATGATGTTATTGATATTACCAGCCTTTTAGTCTTCACCAAATACTGACTCTCGGAAAAACAAACTCACTTCCTCCCGGGTGTTAACTTTGATGCCT
>JASFHM010000169.1:0-4018 GCA_050123215.1 Phycisphaerales bacterium
CCGTTTTTGGCCAACGCTATACGACATATTAGCCTGTATTCGGTTCTGCTGTACGCAGTCAAGGATTTCTCTCGACTTCTCGCCAAGAAGCATAATCACTTCATCCACGGCTGCGTCCTTTCCAAATTGTTATATAACTAATCGACGGATTCTTCTCCGTCTCAGACAACATCATTACATCGGCAGTATTTAACCCCGACTACGGATAAATCCATGCAAAACACGGCAACAATTACCCCACAATTTCGAACCTCACAGCCCGGCTTAACTGTCCCATAAGAATTCGTGTTTTAGAGCTAATTCGCGGAAAATAAGGCATAATTCGGATGTCGATGCTGCTTGAATATCAGTGGTATTTGTGCTATAATGGAGCGATGTGAGTACGGGTAGAGATAGTGTATCTCCACCTCAGCAAATATGGGGTTTTAGTCTCCAGAAGAGGTTTGTGCTTTGTGTTTTGGAGCGATGGGATGGCGAAAGCAACCCGATTAAGGGGTTCATTCTGCTTTGCGGCGCTCTGTGTCGCAGTCACCTGTATTGTCAGTGCCTATGGTAACTCCGTCGAAAGGCTGGAGCCTCAGGCATTGGACCATGCGGGGATTCACCGACTCAAAAAAATCGAGCCGAACCTTACCGGCACAGAATTAAATATCGGAGTTGTCTGCCGCAGCCTAACATATCTCAACGGTGTGCCTCAAAATGACTATCAGCCGAATATTGCGCACGGCTGTTTCAAACCGGAGCAATTTACTTTCCACGATGACGGCAAAACACCACCCGGTATCTCCGAACACTCGACGGCGATTTGCTCGATACTATTCGGCAATGAACCAAATGGTATCGGTTCGTTTGTATATGAAGGAGCCCTTCCTAAAGCCCAGGCCCAGGTGTACGAATTCTGGCACTTCCTGAAAAAGTATGTCTTCCCCAGTACCCAACCGAATGTGGATATTGTCACCGTTAGTGTCGGCAGTCCTTTTGAAGATTGGTGGAGCCGGGGAATTAATGCACTGGCTGAGCAATATGGATTAATTGTTGTAGCGGGAATCGGCAACGGCCTTCTGGCACACGACCTGCCTCTTTATCCGGCGGCTGGGGATAATTGTCTGGCGGTTGGCTTGGCGATGCCTATAACTGAGAACGATTCGGTCGGAGAATGTAATGGCTTTTCTTTGGCTCAGGCAGCTACTTCAAGCTGCGGCCCCACCGACGATATGCGATGCAAGCCCGACATAATCGCGCCGGGCGACTGCTTAGTGGCTGATTCTAATGAAGTCGACTCCTATAAGGCGTCAGGTAGTTATTCGAGCTTCGCAACGCCGGTTGTAACAGGAATCGCAGGCCTTCTTATCCAAAAAGCCAAAGCCGAACCCAACCTTGCTGCGGCTGTTTCAGTTCAGGGCGGCAACTGTGTAATCAAGGCTATACTGATGAACTCGGCAACGAAAATGCCCTATTGGCACAAAGGCAAAGTACAAAAAGATGACGACCACATTGTGCCGCTGGATTGGATGCAGGGAGCGGGAATGGTTGACGCTATCGCAGCTTACCGAACGCTAACCTCCGACCAAGGCAAATCAGGCGATGTTGAAAATATCGGCTGGGACCTGGGAAAGCTAAGCCCTAAAAAACCGGCGAACGCTTACCGATTTAAAGTCGATTACCCAGAAGGTCATAAAATCATAACCACGGTCGTATGGAACAGACACTATCAACAGAATTATCCTTTCGAAGAGCTTGCTGAAAAGGATGTCGATATAAGACTCGAACTCTGGGCCGTTGACACGGAAAATCCGGACAATAATTACCTGCTCGATTATAGTGATAGTAAGGTTGATAATGTTGAGCATATTTATTGCAAGACAGATGCAAATTACACCGATTATGAACTCGTGGTTTCTTACCCTGATGAGCCAAACGCACCTGAGCATAATTACGGATTAGCCTGGAATGTAAATAGTGGTCCTCCAAATGACAAAAATCTCTGGCTGGACATCAACACAGACGGACAATTCGACAACAAGGACGTGGCAATTGTCCTCAAGAACGTTATCGAATTCGCCAGACAGTCGAGTGACTATCTTCTCGGCGACGTGAACGAAGACGGAGCCATCGATTTCAACGACGCACGTATATTCATGGATGAACTCAGGGCCGCAGACGAGATAAAAACAGCATCCAGCCAAGGGTAAGCCCCGCCAACAAATCTCTTTCAATTGACCGCCATTTCTGGTAAACAATCGCAAAGTGTTTTCAACTAACTGGTAGTATATGAACAGCAAAACCGTAGAAAAGATAAAAAATACCGATGTTGTAGTAGAGGCCCCGCCGGCCAAGGCGTATACGCTGCGTGCTTTAATCATCGGCTCACTGGCCGAGGGCACAACTACCATTGAAAAACCCCTGCTCGGCGAAGATCAGCTCAACGTAATCAGATGCCTGGTATCCCTGGGCGTAAAGATTGAGCAGCTGCCGCAGAAGATAATCGTTCACGGCTCGACCGGTAAATATCAACCCATTTCAGAAGAGCTCAACGTCGGCGAATCCGGCGTCGGGATGAACTTTCTGACAAGTGCTGCGTGCCTTGCCGACAAACCAATCGTCCTGACCGGCGCAAAGAGAATAACAGAAAGACCAATCGCAGAAGTGGTACAAGCCTTGCGCCAACTGGGCTGCGAAATCGAGTTTCTTCAAAATGAAGGTTACCCCCCTGTCAGAGTGCACGGTGGCGGTATTAAAGGTGGCAAGTGCGAAATGAGCAGCGCCGAATGTTCACAGTACTTCAGCTCCATTATAGTATCGGCACCTTACGCCGAAACACCAGTCGCGATTATCTGCACCGACGAACTTACTGAAAAACCATATGTGGATATAACAATCCAGATGGCTGCTGAGTTTGGAATTCTGACTGAAAATAACAACCACAAAAAATTCGTAATACCCAAAGGTAGCTACAAAGGCCGTACTATAAAAATCGAAGGCGATTACAGCAGTGCATCGTTTTTCTTTTTAGCTGCGGCGATATGCCAGACCAAAATCACCGTTAAAAATCTCAGAAAAGATACAAAGCAAGGCGATAAGGGCTTTTTAGATTTGATAGAAAAAATGGGCTGTAATGTAAGCTGGACGGACGACTTAGTCTGCGTTCAAGGCGGCAAACTAAATTCTATCGAGCAGGACATGAGCGATACACCTGATTTGGTACCACCTGTGGCCATAGCGTGTGCATTTGCAGCCGGTACGAGCCGTTTGACAAATATCGGGCATCTGAGGTACAAGGAATGCGACCGTCTCGCGGTGATGGCAGAACAGCTTAGAAAGATGGGCATCGACGCATATTGCGATGAGCAATCGCTGACCGTAACCGGAACCACCCAGTCCCACGGAGCAACAATAGACCCACATAATGACCACCGAATCGCCATGAGCTTTGCCATGGCGGGTCTGGCTACAGGCGGTCAAACCATAGAAAATCCCACATGCGTTGCAAAGTCATTTCCCGACTTCTGGGAAAGGTTTGAAATTTTCCACAAATAATTTATACTTTCACGTCCGACTCGATTGTGGCGGGTTAAAGATAAAATCTTATAACTTTTAGGAGATTTACTGAAAGATGATTGGCTGTCACTTTGGACGTATATTTCAGGTAACCGTCGCGGGCGGTTCTTATCAGGAAGGGCTTACCTCGGTCATCCAAGGTCATCCGCCGGGAATGGAACTAACCGAACAGGAAATTTATGCGGATTTATTGCTGCGAAAACCGGGGGCTGATGAGCTCTCCAGCCCCCGCAAAGAGCCGGATTTACCGATTATATATTCCGGTCTTAATGCAGCTGATACAGTCGAAGGCGCTGGCAATAAAAACCATACCAACGGTACGCCTCTGACGATTCTGATTCCGAACCTCGACAGGCACTTCATTCATATCAAACAGTACCAAGACACCAACCGCACACCTCGGCCGGGACATGCTTCGTATGCTTCGTTTATCAAATACGGTCCCGACGATGACGCAATA
>JASFHM010000170.1:0-4013 GCA_050123215.1 Phycisphaerales bacterium
CCGCGGCTCGAAGGTTTCCACCGACGGCTGGACGAAAGAACATTCTCAGAAGCTGCTGGACTTCGCCCAAAGAGTTGCACAGTTGCCCCTTGCAGCCATAATTTATACCGATATTACCAGAGACGGTATGCTGACAGGCCCGAATCTCGAAAGGACCAAGGCACTTGTCGATGCCGTTTCGGTCCCCATAATCGCCGCTGGAGGCGTCCACAGCGTCTCCGATATAAAACAACTCGCCGAGCTTGGTGTCGAAGCAGCCATTATCGGCAGGGCGTTATATGAAGGAAATCTCAGCCTCGCTGACGCCATCAAAGCTGCTCAACAGGCATAGCCAAAACTCACAATTTTCATCTGAGTTTTTTCCCTTGCCGAGATATTGGTAATTGGTCTTGTCAGCCATTAATCTCGACGCTATGATATATGTGCTTTTGCGGGTGTAGCTTAGTGGTAAAGCTCCAGCCTTCCAAGCTGGTCACGTGGGTTCGATTCCCATCACCCGCTGTCACCTCTCGATTGATTCGCGCCATATTTCAGCAGGGGGTATGAATTTTTAGCTCTTACTAAAGGGATGGTTTCGCAAACACTCAACCTTGGCTCAAGGTGCTCTGTCGGCTAATTTTTCAAGGCATATGTTCAACATATGCGGCAAAAAACCTAATCTTGGGCCAGCCTAAAGTCCTATAAGAAAATTTTCAGAGAAATTACGAAAAAAGTGGTTTTAATTGTTGACGAAGTGGTAAAAAGTGGGTATATGTGGCGTTCGATGGCTAATTAGTGGGATTGATTCCATGCTGTTATTAACAGGCGAATACCAACACGTCCTCGATGACAAGAGCAGGGTGCTTATATCTAACAAGCTCCGCAGTCAGATTGACGTGGATGAATATGGAGGTAATTTCTACTTAGTCCTCGGTGCCAACGGGATTCTTTGTCTTTATCCGGAAAAATGCTTCGAAAAGATTGTTCTGGCAGTAGCTTCTGAACCCGGCCCGCCGGATGAGACGGTCGCGTTTGAGCGTATGAGTTTTGCCCTAGCCAACAAGGTAGAGCTTGACAACCAGGGCAGGCTGCTTATCAACGAGAAGCTCAGGAAAAGGGCGGGGCTTAGTAACAATGTCACTCTTGTCGGTTCCAGAGACCATATCGAGCTTTGGGATGCCGATGTTTGGGATAAATACGTTGAGGGCAATATGGCCCAGTACCAGAGACAGATGTCCGAGGCACGAAAGGCCGTACTGCAAAAAGAAAGTCAGGAAAATCTAACCCTATGAATGGAGGCATAGCGAGAATGTGTGCGAGCGAGTTTCAGATTGTTAAAGACGCGGTTGCCGGTCACAAGGAGGTTGACGAGCAGGCTCTTACTGCTGTTGCGGTGCTTGGAGACCGCCTTGAGCGAATTAAAAGTTTTGGCGGAAGCTTCGGCTCGGTTGGTTTCTCACCCGA
Organism: Phycisphaerales bacterium; assembly: GCA_050123215.1. Lineage (GTDB taxonomy): Bacteria > Planctomycetota > Phycisphaerae > Sedimentisphaerales > Anaerobacaceae > CAYMOE01. The sequence continues at coordinate 1,444 of JASFHM010000170.1, forward strand.
TGTCGAGAAGCTGCAGCGGTATAAGAGTCCGGCAACTGTCGGCTGAGACTTGTCCGCACAGTCTCTTTAACGATTTTAGAAAGAAGTGTTGAATCTATAGTGAGTGAACGGTACGCCGATTGAACATATTCCTGTTTTTGCGGATACCTTAGCCGAACGGATAAGCTTACCCACGGACGGGGTAATGGTCGATGCGACCATAGGACACGGAGGTCACAGTTTACTGTTCGGCAGGACATTGGGCCCTGAGGGAACGATACTCGGCCTGGACCTTGATGAAAAATCAATCCAAAGGGCCCAATTAACTCTAAAAGAACTGACCTGCCGGGTTATTCTTGAAAATAGCAATTTTACCGAGGTAGACAGGCAGATTTCTAAACACAACCTCGGCAAGGTCGATTTTATACTTGCTGATTTGGGCTTATGTTCAGGGCAACTGGAAGATGAAGAAAGGGGCTTGAGTTTCACAAAAGATATGCCCCTTGATATGAGAATTGACCGAAGAATTAAGAGCTCTGCTGCCGACATAATTAATAAGGCCGATGAGAAGGCATTGGCGGATTTGATTTACAAATTCGGGCAGGACAGAGCTTCCAGACGCATCGCCAGGTTCATCGTAAACCAGAGGCAGACCGAGCCGATAAAAACGACGGCTCAATTGGCGAATGTGGTTCGCAGGGCGCTTGCAAAAGGCAAAGGCCATCGGTGGCAAAGAATAGACCCGGCGACGCGTACCTTTCAGGCCCTGAGAATCGCGGTTAACAGCGAACTGGAAAACCTCGAAGTATTGCTCGGCGCCGCCCCGGGATTATTGGCCGACGGCGGATATTTTGCGGTAATCAGTTTTCACAGTCTGGAAGACCGCCTCGTGAAGTTCAGTTTTAAGGACAATAAAAAAGCAGGACTTTACGATATTCTGACTAAAAAACCGATTACCCCAAGCAAAGAGGAAATCGAAAGTAATCCTCGAGCAAGAAGTGCAAAACTAAGAATAGCCCGAATGATATCTCGGAATTGAAAATGGAGTTTCAACTATGACTTCCGACGCAAAAGTAGGATTGCTTTTAGGACTCGCTTTTATTTTCATAATTGCTTTCATCATAAACGGCCTGCCTAGTTTCAAACATCAGCCGGAGAACAACAATGAGCTTACCCATAACATGGCCAGACCTCAGAATACACCTCCCGGCATCGGCACAACCGCCCGGAGAGTCAACCGTGATGTGATAACCCGCATTGAACCGGTTCGTCAATCGCCTGAAACCAGTCAGTTGGACGTGCAAGCAGAGTCTCAGCCGGTTGTCCAGACCGTGAGATTTGAGACGGAGCTACCTCAACCCGCCATCGCCGTCCAGAAACTGCCCCGACCAACTCAGACCCTTCAGAAAACTCAAATCACAAGGTCGGCTAAAGCAAGAATCTACGTCGTCGAAGAAGGTGACAGCCTTGCCTATATCGCCAAGAAGTTTTACGGCGACCAAGAGGGCAACAGAAAGGTCAATATCGACGGGATTTTCCGCGCCAATCGCAAAATCCTTCGCTCGGCCGACAATATATACATCGGCCAGAAGTTGATTATCCCGCCTTTGAAGGAAGTCCTCAAAAAGACCGACGAGTCGCTCGTTGCACTTGCGCCGGAAAAACTTGAACCGGTTGAATCCGTAGGAAGGCGCCATCCGGTCAAACAGGATGACAAGACCGCGAAAGCTAAGCACTACGTGGTAAAAGATGGTGATAGTTTATGGGTAATTGCATCAGAGCAGCTTGGCAACGGTAATCGGTATCCCGAAATAGCAAAGCTCAACAGTAAAATTATCAAAGATGAAGACCTCCTTGTTGTGGGGATGCGCCTGAAGCTGCCTGCTCACTGAAAATAAACCGACGGATATGGACCGATTCAAGTTTGTTTTTGCTGTTCTCTGCATTTCAGTTTCAATGGTCTTTACTGTTTATTTGCGCAGCCGATGTGACCAATTCTTCCACGAATTTTCTCGAGTTACCACCGAGCAAAATCGTCTTAAGCAACAGCTCTGGCATAAACAGTTACAACTGGAATCTCGGCTGAATCCGACATCTGTAAAGTCGTGTGAATCTCCGTGATTGTCAAAGCTGACGATCCTATAAACATTCTCGGAGTTAATTTTGAAAAGAGTCAAGCTGACCATTTTGACTTGCGTTTTTCTTATTGTTACTTTCGCAGCTTTGGCCGGGCGGTGTTTTTACCTACAGTTTTTCAAAGCTGACCATTACGTTGCTGCCGCTACCAGACAACAGCAGAAATGGGATACCGAAAAGCCTCAGCGGGGGGTGATTCTTGACCGCCAGGGCCGCCTACTCGCCGCAAGCAATAAAATTCAGACCATATTCGCAGAGCCGCGCCGTATAAGCAGACCGGAGCAAGTCGCGACGGAATTGGCGCCCGTGCTGCACATCGGTGCAAGACAAATCTACGAGAAAATTATCGAAAGCAAAAATCCGGGCTTTGCCAGGCTCTTGACAGAAGCCACGCCACAACAGTGCGATGCTGCTCGAAAGATAGATAACGGTATTGGTTTTCAGTCCGAATGGCG
>JASFHM010000171.1:0-3988 GCA_050123215.1 Phycisphaerales bacterium
CTGCCAGCAGAGCGAGGTTATTTCATCAAGCGAGAGATTTACCACCGTAACCTACAAGGAGGATGCGGTCAGCATCAATCTCCTTGCGGCACAGTTGGGACTGAGCATCGATGAGTCCAACAGCAGCTACATAAGGCTGAAAAACTCGGCCAATACGGTACTCATCTTCACCCATACAGGTGGGCAATTCTTTGTCAACGGCAGAGAAATCGGCCCAGCTGGCGAAGTCTATCAACTGGACGGAACGACTTACGTACCGCAATCGCTAATCGGCCAGATTCGCACTGTGATGCGGAGCGGCGGCACATACCGGCCGAGTACCCCCGGCCGAGTCTCCGGAACTGTGGTTATAGATGCAGGCCACGGAGGCGATGACCCCGGTGCAATAAGCGTTCGAGGATTCTATGAAAAGACGGTTAATCTGAAAGTGGCAAAAAAAGCCGTAGCAAAACTGAGACAACGAGGCCTAAATGTAATTATGACGCGCCGGAATGACCGATTCGTTGAACTCGAACGGCGTGCCGAGATAGCTAACCAGCATCGAGCCGACTTGTTCGTGAGTATCCATGCTGATTCGTGTCTGAACCGCTCGGTTAAGGGTTTCTCTGTTTATGTAGCCAGGAACGCCTCTTATGAATCGGTGGCTGCAGCAAAAGCAATTGCTAAGAGGATGGCAAACGTGAGTCCCGACGGAAATGGCATCAAAAGGGCCGACTTCCGGGTGTTAGTTAAGACAAAAATGCCTGCTGTATTAGTCGAGATGGGATACATTTCGAATCACGGTGAGGCACACCTAATCGCCAGTGATTCATTTCAGAACCAAGTGGCCCAGGCCATCTGTGACGGTATCTGCGACATCATCGAACGGATTTGAGCTGGCCGAGATATAAGTTTTCCATTTTCCAAATCGGATAACAGCAACATAAATTCCCTGTGGAAATCGGCTTAGGTTAAGGTTAGAATACCGACTATGAAACCGTATCCATTAAAGTTCGAGCCGATTTACAAGCAGCGTATATGGGGCGGGCAAAAGCTGCGGGAGTCTTTCGGCAAAGATATACCCGCCGATGAAAAAATCGGCGAGAGCTGGGAATTGGCGGATTTGCCACAGGATAAATCCGTCATAGCCAATGGTGAGCTGGCTGGTCTTAACATCAACGAAGCAATCAACAAACATCCTGTGGAAATTACAGGTAACGAAAATTTCTCAGGCAACTTTCCCCTGCTGATAAAAATACTCGACGCCGAAGACGTCCTGAGCGTGCAGGTACATCCGGACAAAGAGACAGCTAAGCGAATGGGAAAAGGCGACCCCAAGACCGAGTGCTGGTATATAATCAACGCAGCGCCTGGTGCGGCAATATATAAAGGTTTAAAAGAAAACGTTACGAAAGAGCAGTTTGCCCAAGCCATAAAAACCGGCAATACCGCCGAACTCCTAAACAAAGTTGAAGTAAAACCGGGGCAGTGCCATTTCCTGCCTTCAGGAACCGCCCACGCAATCGGTGCCGGACTTTTAATAGCTGAGATTCAGTTACCCTCCGATACCACATACCGTCTCTTCGATTGGAACAGAGTAGATAGCACCGGTAAGAGCAGAGAGTTGCATATTGAAGAGGCGATGGAGAGTATACATTTTGAAGAATCGCTTGACCGACTGCCGGTAACTGCGGTTGGCCGATTGGTAGATTGTGAATTTTTCACCATCGATAAAGGACACCAAGCCAAAGACTGTGAACGGTTGTTGTCGCCGGGCCAAATGAAGGTCTTAATGATTATTAGCGGAAAGGGATACTTTACCTGCTCTGAAACAAACAGTGTAAATTTCAGCAGCGGGGACACAATATTGCTCCCGGCCATGTATGAAGGAGTAATGGTTTTCGAAGAAGAATCGGAGTATCTTATTATAACCCCGGCGGATAGCAATGACTAACGATAACCAGCAATCGCAAAACTTCGAGCAGATAAACCTTGGAATCATCTGTCCGATGGCTAATGAAAGGGAAACAGCGGAGCAATTAGTGCGGTCTGTCCTCGACAAATGCCGGGGATTCAAGTCAGTCAAATTCTTTGCTATTTTAGATAAGAGCTGTAAAGACGGAACGTTCGAACTGCTGCAGAATCTAAAAGACAAACCCGCCGAACTGAACGTAGTCTGGGCCCCTGAGGATACGTGCGTAGTAGACGCTTATATTCGAGGTTATAAAGAAGTTATCAGCGCCGGCTGTGACTGGGTTCTGGAGATGGACGCAGGTTTTAGCCATCAGCCCGAGGAAATACCGCAATTTCTCGAAAAGATGCGACAGGGATATGACTGCGTTTTCGGTAGTAGATTCTGCTCTGGTGGTCAATTCACAGACAGCCCATTCAGCCGTAGATTCATAAGCCGGGGAGGCAGCATCCTGACGAACATACTCTTAGGAACAAAACTGAAAGATATGACAAGCGGTTTTGAATTGTTTACAAAAGATGCGCTTCAAAAGGTATTGGATAAAGGCATCAATTCACGGGGACATTTCTTTCAGACGGAAATAAAAACACACTGCAGAAAAATGCGAATTATCGAAATCCCGATACATTATCGTAGTCCGAGTAATAACGTCAATACAGGTGTACTACTGGATTCGTTCAAAAATCTATTCGGGCTGTTTATAAAGCGCCTTACGGGTAAACTTTGACTCCAAATATGACGAAAACAAAGCCATGAGCGATAAAAAATACTTAGTGGTTACTTCCATATCCGGTCCCAGCAAGATACTAAGCAAACTGGTCGATGGATGTCAGAAAAATGATTACAAGTTTGTCCTGATAGGTGACGAGGCCAGCCCAAAAGATTTCAAGCTCGAAGGATGCGATTTCTACGACCTCGACAAACAGCGTCGGATGGATTCGGAGTTTGCTAGGATTTGCCCGACCAGGCATTATGCACGAAAGAACATCGGTTATTTGCTGGCAATGGCCGATGACGCCTCAATAATCATCGAAACAGATGATGACAATATCCCCAAGGAGAGCTTCTGGCAGCAGCGCCGGCGCGTTTGCAGATGTCGGCAGACTCAAAATGGTAGCTGGGTTAATGTATATAGTTATTTCAGTGACGCGAACATCTGGCCGCGAGGCTTCCCGCTCGAGCATCTCTCAAAGCAAGTCCCGGAATACGAATCACTAAGCGAGCTAGAAGCGGATTGTCCTATCCAGCAAAACCTTGTTGACGAAAATCCCGATGTAGATGCTGTGTACCGCCTGACACTTCCACTGCCGCAAAGTTTCAGACAAGACCGACAAATCGCTCTGGCCAAGGGAAGCTGGTGTCCCTTTAACAGCCAGAATACCACATGGTGGCCGGACGCCTTTAAGCTGATGTATCTTCCGGCTTATTGCTCTTTTCGTATGACGGATATCTGGCGGAGTTTTGTAGCACAGCGAATCGCATGGGCCAACGGATGGTCGGTACTATTCGGCCCGGCAACGATGCAACAGGACCGAAACGTCCACAATCTGATGCGTGACTTCGAGGATGAAATACCTGGATATCTGAACAACACGGCAATCTGCGAAACACTGGAGCAGTTGCCGTTGCAAAGCGGAACTGAAAGAATCGGAGATAACCTGAGAATCTGTTACGAGAAGCTTATTGAAATGTCGCTGGTCAAATCAGAAGAACTAAAGCTCCTGGATGCCTGGCTAAGAGATATCGAACAACTCAAATAACCGGTGAAGTTACCGCTTGTCGGGTATCTTTCCCCGAAGACCTTCCATTTTAAGATAGCCCTTTTTCCAAACAAATAAGCCTGAGACGATAAATAAGGCAGCATACAGAAAAATTGTATAGACTGTGCGAATAGATGTGGTCACGGCCATGACTACACCAAAAACAGCATAAAAAGCACTCAGGGCATAACAAATCATCACGGTTTTTCTCAACGGTATGCCCCTGTCAATCATCTGGTCATAGATATGGCCTCGGTCTGAGACAAACAAAGGTCTT
>JASFHM010000172.1:0-3958 GCA_050123215.1 Phycisphaerales bacterium
CAGCAGATTGGTCCCAATCCTTTGCCAGAGGTGAAAAGTCCGTAAAATTAACTTTCTTGTCATTATTGATATCAGCGGCAAAAAAACGATACCAGCCACTGGTTTGTCTCCAGGCTTGAGCAAATTGTGCAAACTCGTCAAAGTCCACGTTACCAGTCACTTCTATATCGCCCAATTCAGCGGGGCTTAACCAGCTTGTAACAATGACATTGAGGTCCTGCTCATCCACTATCCCGTCATAATTTACATCCGCCTTAAGCCAATAGCCCTCCGGAGCTTCAAAGGCCGCATAAACGTACACAACCGGAATGGGGAAATCAGCAAGGCCGCCCCCTATATCAGCTGTGTCGGAAGCGGCAATAACATCAACTACATCCATTCCATGTATGACTTCACCAAAGACACAGTAGCCGAAACCATCCCAGTAATTTTCTTTATCGAGACTAATGTTGTCGATTTGGTTGAAGTAGAACTGGCTTGTGGCAGAGTTAGGGTCATCACTTCTGGCCATAGCAATAGTGCCTCGCACATTACTTAGGCCATTGTAGCTCTCATTCACTATGGGTGACCCATCCGGCTGTTTGTAATAAACATAATAGCCGATAACATAATAGCCGCCTCCCTGAACAACACTAAATCCAGCCACATTATCAACCCGGTGGATTACAGTATCATCATAAAAGCCGGTGTTTACATAATGCAGAAAATTATCAACTGTTATTGGCGCGTCCTCAGGAAACAACTCTACAGCGATATCTCCGAATATAGTCTGGATTACTACTCTCGGATTATTTGAGTCGGCCTGGATAGACGCGCAAATACACAGGAAAGGTAAGCAAATTAATACTGCCGTTTTTTTCATCACCCGCGTTCCCCTCTAGAGGAGGCAAAATAAACAACAAAACCAGCCCCGTTTATAAACCTAAAATTATACCACAGAAATTCTGTAAAGTCAAGTAATATAAGAACTTCCGCAATTCGTTAGCCTTGTGTCCAGGCAAAAATAGGGATTTACTTTTTGCTTTTTTTTGATAAACTCGTTGGTTTGGGTTATTGTCGAAATTCTTTAAAGAGCAGTGTTACACCGTACGAGGGCGATAATACCGGACGGATGGATAAAGTAATTCAAATTACGGGTGCCGCTGAGCACAACCTCAAGAACATCAACCTGGATATTCCGCGCGACCAGTTAGTAGTTATTACAGGCATAAGTGGTTCAGGCAAGAGCTCACTTGCCTTCGATACGATTTACGCCGAGGGCCGCAGGAAATATGTCGAGTCGCTCAGCTCATACGCTCGACAGTTCCTCGAGCAAATGCAAAAACCGGCGGTGGGTAATATCACGGGTTTGCCTCCGACCATCGCCATAGAGCAGCGAAGCGCCAGCAGCAATCCGCGCTCGACCGTAGCTACTACCACGGAAATATATGACTACTTCCGGCTGCTCTTTGCCCGTGTCGGTCAGCCCCACTGCTGGGTCTGCGGAAAGGAAATCACCAGCCAGCACACTTCGCAGATAACCGAGTCGATAATGAGTTACCCCGAAGGTACAAAAGTTCAGATTTGCGCCCCGCTTGTCCGCGGTAAAAAAGGCGAGCATCGTGAGGTATTCGGCGACGTTCAACGGGAAGGATTCGTGCGGGTACGAGTCGACAGAAGTATTTACGACGTGAAGAACGTCCCGGCATTGGACAAAAAGAAAAAACATAATATCGAAGCTGTCGTAGACCGGCTGATAATAAAAGACTCGATTCGCATTCGACTTGCCGATTCTACAGAGACCGCACTGAAACTGGGCGAAGGTCTTATGCTGGTTTTAGTACAGCAGCCACAGGACAGTTCCAATAACGGGGGTAACGGTGAATGGAAAGAGATTCTTTACAGCGAGAAGTTCGCCTGCCCCAAACATCCGCAGTGCAGTCTTTCCGAGATGTCACCCCGGCTGTTCAGCTTTAACAGTCCGTACGGCGCATGCAAAAGCTGTGACGGCCTGGGAACTATCCTCGAGTTCGACCCGGATTTGATTGTACCGGATAAAACCGTGTCACTGGAAAACGGAGCTATCGACGCCTGGCGAAAAGGCGGCAAGAGAATGAACATCTTCTATAACCGGCTGATTAAAAAATTCTGCCGGAATACGGGAATAAGCAAGGCTATGCCATTTGAGCAGATACCGAAAGACACCCGGCAGATTCTTATACACGGCACAACCAGCACCGAAGCAAAAAAGCTCGGGATGTCTTTCGAGGGAGTAATTCCCAATCTAACAAGGCGGTGGAAGACAACTACCAGTGAATACGTAAAGGCCCGGCTGCATAGCTACCTGTCCGAGCAGCCTTGTACGAGCTGTGGTGGCGCAAGGCTATGTCCCGAGGCCGTTGCCGTAACCATAACAGATATGAATATCAACCAGCTAAGCACGCTCAGTATCGAAAAGGCTCAGGAATTCTTCGATAATTTGGTACTGGACAGCGAAAAGACTATGATTGCCGCTGCTGTCATAAAAGAAATAAAAGCCCGGCTTAAATTCATGGTCGACGTCGGACTTGGCTATCTGACACTGGACCGTAGGAGCAGCACACTTTCGGGCGGCGAGGCTCAACGAATTCGCCTGGCCACACAAGTGGGAAGCGGCTTGGTGGGAGTATGCTATGTCCTTGATGAACCAACGATTGGACTTCATAAGCGCGACAACGACAGGTTGCTGGGAATATTGCGTCGATTGAGTGACATCGGCAATACCGTGCTGGTCGTCGAACATGACGAGGATGTCATCGAAAGTGCTGACCATATCATCGATATCGGTCCGGCCGCCGGTGCACATGGCGGAGAGGTTGTTGTAAAGGGCAACATCGAAAAAATCAAAAAATGTGAAAGGTCAATTACTGGTGAGTATCTGGCAGGTAAAAAGAAAATCGACCTGCCCTCAAAAAGAAGAAAATTCAGCCTGCGCAAATGCCTGGAAGTAAAGGCCGCTCAGGAAAACAATCTCAAGCAAATCAATGTCAAATTTCCTCTGGGAGTTTTTATTTGTGTGACCGGTGTTTCCGGCTCAGGCAAAAGCACACTGGTTGACCAGGTTTTGCTGCGTGCTTTGAGACGGAGGCTTTACGGCTCACGGGAGAAACCGGGCAAACACAAAAGCATACTGGGCACGTCTCAGATTGATAAAGTCATTGAAATAAACCAGTCACCGATCGGCAAGACGCCACGCAGTAACCCGGCAACTTATACAGGCGCGTTCGATGAGATACGAAAGCTGTTTTCATTAACCCGTGAGGCCAAGATTCGCGGCTATAAACCCGGGCGATTCAGCTTTAACGTCAAAGGCGGCAGATGTGAACACTGCAAGGGACAGGGAACCAAAAAAATTGAAATGCATTTTCTTCCCGATGTATATGTCACCTGTCAAAATTGCAAAGGCACTCGGTATAATCAGGAAACGCTGCAGGTAACATATAAAGGCAAGAACGTCGCCGATGTGCTGGATATGAGGATTGAAGATGCGCTGTCTTTCTTTGCTAACTTTCCCGCAATACTACGTATGCTCAAGACCCTTAACGATGTGGGACTCGGATACATGAAACTCGGCCAGGCCTCGACGACCCTCTCCGGCGGCGAAGCCCAGCGGGTCAAGCTCGCAGCCGAATTGGGTAAAGCAGCAACCGGTCATACCCTGTATTTGCTCGATGAACCGACAACAGGACTGCATTTCGCGGACATCCACAATTTACTTAACGTCCTGCAAAGACTTTGTGATATGGGAAATACGGTTATTGTTATTGAGCACAATCTGGATGTTATTAAAATGGCCGACTATATTATCGACCTCGGACCACAAGGCGGCGATGCAGGTGGTCAGGTCGTCGTGGCCGGAACGCCTGAGGAAATTATAAAGAACAGAAAAAGCTATACTGCAAAATATCTCAAGAAAAAGCTCGAAGCCGACAACGGCCCA
>JASFHM010000173.1:0-3941 GCA_050123215.1 Phycisphaerales bacterium
TTTACAAGTGCAGCGTGGTATCCAGAAGCTGACGCCCCCAGGTTCGGCGCATTAGCTTTGGTAGTCGGTTCCGTGTATGTCACTGTGGTTGCTCTGGTAATAGCTGTTCCTGTCGGGATTCTGGCGGCTGTCTTTCTAAGCGATATTGTTTCGTTTAGAGTTCGGGACTTCGTTAAGCCGGTCATAGAGATTCTTGCAGCAATCCCGTCGGTCGCATATGGTTTTTTTGCCGTGTTTGTCCTAGCACCTTGGATGCAGAGCAAGCTTGGTTTTACAACTGGCACTAATGCTCTTAATGCCGCACTTGTGCTTTCTGTGATGGCTCTCCCGACAATTATCAGTGTTGCCGAAGATTCAATTTCGGCTGTTGGCAGGGAGCTGCGCGAGGCATCATATGGATTGGGAGCGACAAGGTTTGAAACAATCTTCGGAGTGGTTATCCCGGCCGCTCACAGTGGTATTATAGCAGCTGTTATCTTGGGGATGATGAGGGCTATCGGTGAGACTATGGTGGTTTGGATGGCATCTGGTAACGCCAATCAGATTCCGTCGCCATGGTGGGATTTGAGCCAGTCTGTACGAACCATGACTGCGACCATCGCTGGTGATATGGGTGAAACACCGAAAGATTCCGCACATTACTGGTCTTTGTTTGCGATAGGAGCCTGTCTGCTGGTTCTTACTTTTTTACTTAATACTGTAAGTGAATATTTTCTAAACTCGGCCAAGAGAAAATTAGGAAAGACCTGAGCGTGCGGTTAAACGTCCGACATATAAGTGATAAGACATTTACGGTACTGTCTTCAGCGAGCGTTATTTTGCTGACGGTAGTGCTTTTTATAATTCTTGCTCCAATGTTGTGGCATGGCTCCAAAGCCGTTTTCTTTAAAGGCACTATAGAGTTTCGCAGGATGCAGCGTGACATGCACGGTCGGGGCAACCTGGGGAAGCTTGATGAAGAAATCGCCGAATCACAGAAGCTGCGAGTAGCAGTCTATGAAAAAATTCAAAGTTTCAAAAAAGGATTAGACACAGAAGCCCTCACGGCACAAGCAAAACAAATTTATCGTCGGTTTGGACAGGAACTGCGATACAAAGAAATAGAAGGTCAGGAGTATCACGAGCTTCGTGGTCTGGCTCGAGCGATAAGAGATGCCTTAATCAGTGCTTTTGAATCAAGCGACAAAAAGCATATCAAAGAGCTTATAAATGATGTAATGCAGCACAGCCAAAAAGAGCAATTCAAAGATACTGTTGCTGAAAAATTCTTCGCGCTTGCCGTGCAGTTTCAGGAATCTGTAGATAAAGTTGACCTGAGCAAGCGTTGGCAATACACCGAGTCTGTCAAAGAAATCGAAGACATCCTCTTTCGCTCGGATGATAATCCCGGTCTTTTCGGGCCTCGTCCTGATGAGCCATTGCCTGCTCTTACTATGTTGCGCTATGGAGCTACCAGATGGGACAGGGCAAAAAAGCTTCTGGACGATTTATTATGGGATGAACAATGGGTCGCAAAGCAGGCAGGTGAACCTTTGGTCAAAGTAAGGGTAGAAAGAGCCGAGCAGTTTACCGGGACGGAGCTTGAAGGTTTGTTTGAATTCGTTCAAAGCAATGTAGAGCAAATTCTGCGGCCCAAGCCAACTTTTTACTGGCAGTATTTTATCGACGGCAGCACACCCGGCCATTACTTCGGCGGTGTCGGCCCTGAGATACTCGGTACGCTTTTACTCACTATTCTGGCAATGGTATTTGTTTTCCCGCTCGGTGTGATATCGGCGGCTTATCTTGTCGAGTGCGCATCGGATAATCTTGCGGTGCGGATTATAAGGCTTTGTATAAACACACTCGCCGGTGTACCAAGTATCGTCTTCGGTCTGTTCGGCCTTGCCTTTTTCGTTCTCTATTTCCTGCCGCTTATCGGAGCGCCTTCAAAGGCATGTATGTTGGCTGCGTCGATGACCCTTGCCGTTTTAACATTGCCTGTGATGATAAGAGCCAGCGAAGAAGCTATCCGTACCGTTCCGCGGACTTATAAAGAAGCCTCATTGGGTCTCGGCGCCAGTGCCTTACGAACATTCGTAAGTGTAACCTTGCCCGCTGCTCTGCCGGGAATTCTGACGGGCACCATCCTTAGTCTCAGTCGCGTGGCGGGTGAGACGGCTCCTATCCTCTTTACGGGGGCCATAGCATTCGGGCCATTACCAAAATCTCTTTTCGACCCGACCAGAACATTATCTTATGGCAGTTATGATATCGCAGTCGGCGATAGACTTGCAATGATGGTGCCTCACCAGCAGTACGGGATGGTTGTTACGCTGGTTTTGCTCGTATTGTGTCTCAATACTGCGGCGATCATTATCAGGTCGCGAATCTCCAGAAAGCTCCGAGGACAGTAATCGGACCAAAGACTAATTGACGGAAAAAGGATATGATGGTATGCAGGTGAGTATGTCGGATAAGACCGCGAAAAAAACCGTAATCAGACCGATAGTTAGCCGAGATGCACAAGTTGACGCATCATCCACGGCACAGGCGGATACAAAGTGTAGCTGTGCCGTGATAGACGCTAAGGATTTCAGCTTCTATTACGGCTCCAAAGTCGGTGTCAAAGATATTTCAATGGAGGTTTATCCCTGCAGTGTCACTGCAATAATTGGCCCGAGCGGCTGCGGCAAGAGCACCTTTCTGCGAAGTATAAATCGAATAAACGATCTTATCCCGCATACAAAGACGGAAGGAAAGCTGCTGGTGGATGGACATAACATCTACCGGAAAGACACTAACCTTGTTGAATTACGCCAGAGAGTCGGTATGGTTTTTCAAAAGCCCAATCCTTTCCCTAAGAGCATTTTCGATAACGTCGCTTATGGGCCGCGACTGCAGGGTGTCAAGAGGCGTTCCGAGTTGCAGCAGATTGTAGAAACTTCGCTCAAGGCGGCGGCACTGTGGGATGAAGTAAAAGACGACCTTAGCAAATCGGCTCTGTCGTTTTCAGGCGGCCAGCAGCAAAGGCTTTGTATAGCACGTGCATTGGCAACAAAACCGAGTGTATTACTTATGGATGAACCATGTTCGGCGCTTGACCCGATAGCTACAGGGAAAATCGAGGATTTAATTGACCAGCTCAAAGGCAAATACACCATTGTAATCGTTACTCACAACATGCAGCAGGCTGCTCGCGTGAGCAAGCGAACTGCCTTTTTCTGCCTTGGCGAATTGATAGAATATGACCTTACGACAAAAATATTCCGCAATCCGGGGAAAAAGCAAACGGAGGATTACGTTACAGGAAGATTCGGCTAAGCCAAATATAAAATCGGCGGGAGTGCAAAATGGCAAAGCATCTGCAAAGAGAAATAGAAAATCTGAAAAAGAAATTACTTTCAGTAGGCGCCAGAATTGAAGATATCGTCCTTCAGGCAACTACGGCTCTTGAGGAAAGAAACGCTGATTCAGCTCAGAAGGTTATAGACGATGATATAGAAATCGACCGGCTCGAAGTCGAAGTGGAAGAGGACTGTCTGAAAATTCTTGCTCTGCATCAGCCGGTAGCTATAGACTTGCGTTTTATCGTAGCTGTGTTGAAAATCAATAATGACCTCGAAAGGATTGGAGACTTGGCTGTTAATATCGCCGAGAGAGCTGCTTTTCTATCGGGCCAACCAAAAGTCGACATTTCCTTTGATTTTCCGGAGATGGCCCAGCAGGCACGGTCCATGTTAAAAAGAAGCTTAGATGCGCTTGTCAATCTCGATTCAGAACTTGCCCATAAAGTCTGCGTCGATGATGATACCATCGACACGATGAATCGCCAAATGTACCTTAAAATTCAGGATGCGATTTTGAAGAATCCCGAACAGATATCTTCGTTTGTTCATTTGCTCTCTGCCTCTCGTCACTTTGAACGAATAGCTGACCATGCTACTAATATCGCCGAGGAT
>JASFHM010000174.1:0-3927 GCA_050123215.1 Phycisphaerales bacterium
TCTATCGAGAAGCCCCTTCTCTTCGGCGGTCTCAATCATCGACAGTGCTATGCGGTCCTTAACACTGCCGCATGGATTCTTCGATTCAAGCTTAACTAAAATTGTCGTATCAGATGAGCCGAATTTGTCAAGCCTGACTAATGGAGTATAACCAACCGCCGCTGCAATATTCTCAAATATCGCGCTCATCTAAGTACCTCCCAGGTTCTCATATTTGATAACTCAACTTTCCTTGCTGTTCTTTAACCTTCTCAATAAGGTCTTTCAAAGTCACTGACTCCAGCACACCAATGATTGCCTTTTGAACTTCTATCCATAGCTCACGTGTCACACAATCGGCCGCTCGTGCACAATAACCACCCTCCTCGACACACTCAGCCGGACTGACCGAACCCTCAAGAGCTAGAAAGATATCATCAAGTTTAATCTGCTCAGGTGGCCGAGCAAGAATATAGCCACCCTTAGAGCCCCTGATCCTGCGAATAAAACCGCCGCTCTTTAATATTGTCATTAACTGTTCGAGGTACTTAACACTGATTTCCTGACGTTGTCCGATGACCTTAATCTGCAGCGGCCCTTGGCCATAATGGACTGCAAGCTCAATAATCGCTCGAACGCCATATCTTGTCCTGGTTGACAGTTTCATAGTTAATCTCCTACTATTCATACTATTTTAATAGTATATTATACGTCAGCGTCAAGCCTTTGCTCAAAAAATTCGAAAAATTTCCTGAAAACCCCATTATTAAGCGAAAAAGGTGGTTTTGCTCTAGGTATATAATCCCCAAAACTCGCTCAAAAACAGAAAATAACCGACATTCATAGTCAGTTTACTTGACACAAATACAATGATGACTTAGAATTACGAAAATCTTAGACATAAAAAGGGGTGTCAGGATGGCGAGAATCACCGCCAAGAAGGTGGCATTCATTTCAAGTTTCAAGCCCAGAAGATGTGGTATTGCGACTTTCACCTCGGATTTAATTGAAAACGTCGCCGCTGCTGCAAAGGGACAGTTTGAACCGCTGGTTGTCGCCATGCGGGCCGATGCCTCTCTGCGATATAATGAACCCGTCAAGTTCGAGATTCGCCAGGACGTAAAAAACGATTACATCTGTGCCGCGGACTACATCAACTTCAGCCATGTTGACCTTGTCTCCGTCCAGCATGAGTTCGGTCTGTTTGGTGGAGAAGCTGGTTCATACCTCGATTTGTTACTGACCCGGCTGGACGCTCCGATTGTCACCACCCTGCACACAGTTCTCGATGACCCAACGCCGGACTACTACCAGTCCATGGTGGATGTCTGCCAGGCCTCTTATCGCATCATAACAATGAATGAACGCGGTATCAAAATGCTCAAAGACATCTATGGCATCCCCGAAAAAAAGAGTCAGCTTATTGCCCATGGCATCCCGGATTTGCCTTTCGTTGACAACAATTACTATAAGCATAAATTCGGAATGGAGGGACGAAGGACCCTGCTGACCTTTGGCCTGCTGAATAAGAACAAAGGCATCGAGGTCATGCTCAAAGCTATGCCTGAAATCGTAAAAGCTGACCCATCGGCACTTTATGTCGTCCTTGGAATGACTCATCCCTTAGTATTAAAACACGACGGTGAATCATACAGATTTTCTCTGCAGCGAATGGTCAAGGACCTCGGCTTAACGAAGCACGTTATTTTCCATAACAGGTTCGTAAACGACGAAGAGCTTCATAATTTTCTTTGCGCAGCAGATGTTTACATTACACCCTACCACAACCGTGAACAGTTAACCAGCGGCACCTTGTCATTTGCCGTAGGTACTGGTAAAGCCGTCGTATCAACGCCGTACTGGGCCGCGGAAGAGCTTCTCGCGGACGGACGGGGCATCCTCGTTCCTTTCAACGACTCTAAAAAAACAGCCGAGGCAATAATTAATATCCTTAAAAGTGATTCAACCTTTTATTCCCTTAGAAGACGAGCATACGATTACGGCAGAAGCAGAATCTGGCCTAAAATAGGGCAGGAATACTGGAAACTGTTCAACGCAAAAACCTTGCCAGTCAGAATCACCGAAAAACCAATCGAAGTTGCAACTAAAACCACCTCGGAAATGCAGTTTCCCGAGCCTTCGCTCAATCACATAAAAAGACTTACCGACAATACCGGAATGTATCAGCACGCACAATTTACCCTGCCGAACCGCAAATTCGGTTACTGCACTGACGATAACGCCAGAGCAATAATCGCCATGGTCAAATACTATAGCCAGTATCCCGACCCGGAAACGCTAAGACTATTCCAAATATACTTATCATTCGTACTTTACTCACAACAGGAAGACGGCCAGGTCAAAAATTTCATGAATTTCGACAGAACCTGGCTCAAGGATGAACCGCACCACGATGCTCTCGGAAGGACACTATGGGCCTTTGGAACAATCATAGCAAAACCACCCGCAGCGTCTTATCTGTCTCTGATAAAAGACGCTTTCGACAAAACTGTAATACACGTCTCAAAGGAACACCCAAGGTCTATGGCATATTCCATACTCGGAATGAGCGACTATCTAAAACAGTTCCCGGGCGCCAGCGACATCAAAAGGCACATGGCAGTCGCCGCCGACCAGTTGGTGCAGCAGTACGAAGAAAACAGGTATCCCGACTGGCAGTGGTTCGAAGATGTTCTCACTTACGACAACGCCGTCCTGCCCCACGCCTTGTTCATAGCTAGCCAGCACCTCGGAGAAAAGTATTTACAGGTCGCTCTGAAAACTTCCGAATTCTTATTAAGCAACACCTATACTTCGAGGCACTTCAGCTTTGTCGGTTGCCACGGATGGTATTCACGTGACAACAAAAGGGCACAGTTCGACCAGCAGCCTATCGAAGCTGCCGGTACTGTCATGATGTTAAATGCTGCCTATGAAGCAACCAAAGACAAAGAATTCCTGAAACTGCAGAGAAAGGCCTTCGACTGGTATCTCGGGGCAAACGACCTGCGTATACCCATATACAACTTTAAAACAAAAGGCTGTCATGACGGCTTGACCAGAAACGGGGTCAACGCAAACCAGGGAGCTGAAAGCACCCTCAGTTTTATGACGGCCCTGTTGACCATCGTTGAAAACTATACCACCACAATCGAAAAAACTAAAACCCCGCAGCGCCAAGCCGTTTCCATCTTGCCTCGAAGTGGTGAAACCACAGCAAAACCCCCTCTAAAAACCTCGCCCAAGCCTCTTAGAATAAAGGACTTATCCTCCTCAACCGCCCGGAAAAATCCATCGAAGAGCTAACCTGGAAAGCGAAAAATCTGCTGGTCTTAGTCACCTCCCATCATTTCTGCGGTCTTTTCACCCGTCCATTGTATATCACCTCCCAAACCCTGGACGGTCTGGCAGCTAATCAAGGTCAGGCTCGACACTATCAACAAAAACACCAAAATGAGCTTCCTAATCATGACTTAAGACTCCTTTCTATACAGCATATCCGCTGTACCATGCCGTGTACGAAAAAACATCTATCGTTATCAACATAACTATGTAATAATAATATCGGATAATCACCTAAATTTTTCCAGTACATTTGTGCTGAAAGGCCTGACGTATTATGAAGATAGCGAGCTTCAACGTCAACTCCATTCGCGCAAGAATGCCCATCGTACTACAGTGGCTAAAGCAAAACCAGCCCGACGTCCTCTGCGTTCAGGAAACAAAAGCACAAGACGCCGATTTTCCCGCTGGCGATTTTGAAAAAACCGGTTACAACTTCGTCTTCAAAGGCCAAAAAAGCTACAACGGCGTTGCAATCTTCAGCAAAGATAAAATCAAAAATCCCCAATTCGGCCTGGACAATGAGCCAAAGGACGAACCACGGCTGATAAGAGCTAAAATAGGCAAAATAAATATCGTAAACACATATATCCCCCAAGGCTTCGA
>JASFHM010000175.1:0-3922 GCA_050123215.1 Phycisphaerales bacterium
TTTCAAATACAACCCCTGGTTCAGAAGCGAAGTCGGCGATGTAGATGTCAGGGTCGATTTTGGCCAATGGCAAAACGTAGCCCGTTATGAAGGTAAAGATTTTGAAGGACCGGTCGAGCTGGATATATCCTCGGTTGCCGAAGGCCGGGCTAATGTCCAGATTCGATGGCATTATTATAATGCAAGATGGGAATGGTACTGGGGCATCGATGATGTCCAGGTAGAAGCCCGGCCCCTCCTTGAGGAAATTGTCGGAGACTTTGAGCCGGACTGCGATGTGGATTTTACCGATTTCGGATTGTTTGCTTCGGCTTGGCTGAGCGTTGAAGGAGGCGACAACTGGGACTGGATTTATGATATATCCGAGCCGAACGACGGTGTGATTAACGAAACGGACCTCGGAGTTCTTGTAGATAACTGGCTGGTTGGCAAATAATGTAGCTGTGCTGTAATTGGGGGCGATTAAAAAGTTTCCCGCTCGATTGGGCCCAGTGTAAAGCGCCCGTCACGCCTCATAAAATCGATGATTTTGTCGAACTGCCGATTAACAAATCGCGTTTCGTTCGTGACCAGGGCTATGCCAATAAGTGCGCTGGTGTAGATATCCTGATGGTCAACCTCCGAAACCGAGACGTTGAATCTGCTCTTTAGCCTCTCTATAAGACTCTTGACGATACTCCTCTTTTGCTTGAGCGAAGTTACGCCGTGCAGATACAACTGAGCAGTCATTACGCCGACAATCATTCAGGTAGTCCCATTTTGCCGAAATTTTGTCCGGTAATAGTTATTTTAAACGTCTTTTGTGAGATTTCAACTTACTTATCGCCGGTATTTATGGGCCTGTAAAGAATTGCTGCTATAGTTGCAGGGCCGAAGAGCCGACAATCCGGATACAGTCCTGCCTGAAGTTGGCAATGGGCTAAACGAATTCGGGAAAGAAGAAATGGCGATTCTAAAGAGGATACCAGCCGTTCTTATTGTTCAGGATGAGCAGTTGCGAGAGCTGCTTCGGTACAATCTCTATCTCGGCGGTTTTGAGGTTATCACGGCTGCTGATGCCGCCGGAGGACTCGAAGCTGTCCGCGAAACTCGGCCGCGCGTGGTGCTTATCGACACACAGGACTGGGATGAGATTGTCGGCTTGCTGCGGGCAGATTCGGTCGTGAGTGATTTGCCTGTGATGGTTTTCACAGACCGCAGGGCCATAGGTGACGTTGAAGAAATAGCCGAAGCCGGAGCTGATGATTACATCCCCAAACCCTTCGGAGCCGAGATGGTTGCGCAACTGGTCAGAGAGAAACTGAAAGAATGTGAAACACGAATCAAGAAGGCGGGCAAAAAAAGAATACCCGTAGTTTTGATTGATGACGACGCCGGTTTAAGACGTTTGGTTGAATTTAATCTGCATCGCGATGGGTTCGAGGTATACAGCGCGGCCGACGGCGTGACAGGCGTAGCATTAGTGAAGCGAATAAAACCTGCGTTTGTTTTGCTCGATATAGTAATGCCGGGCATGGACGGATTGGAAGTGCTCTCCACTTTAAAGTATGACAGCAAGACCAGCGGTGTCCCCGTTATTATGCTGACCGGCGAATCGACTATCGGCATTATCGACAGGGCGTACGAAATCGGAGCGTCCGATTATATAACAAAGCCTATCCGAGGCCGGGAATTCGGAAACACCATCAGAGAAAAACTCAAATCGCTCAAAGCGGGTAAAGTCAAAGCCTAAAATAATATCAGTTTTGAATCTTCTTGATAATCATTTCAGCAACTCGCTTTCCTGATTTCAACATCCCGCCGAAAATTGGCCCCATACGAGGCAGATTATAAACAGCGCAGACGCTCATCCCCGCGACAAACAGCCCCGGGTAAATTTCACCTGCCTTTTCGACTACGCCTCGCTCACCGCTGTCGACATCCATAAAGCCCTCTCTTATTCGGGGCAGAATATCAGGCTTTCTGTCTTTGAGCATATTGACGACCTCTGCGGGATGGCCGGTCGCGTCGACCGTATATTTTGCCGCGATGCAGTAAGGGTCGACGTGCAGCGACGACATGAGTATCGGCGTGGCGTTTATTACAACCCCTTCGACGGCTTCTTTCTTGATGATTATATCTTCGACCTGCATAAGGTTGAAGATTTCCGCGCTGGCCTTTTTGGCGTTGTAAGTCAGAGCCGCGGCGAACTCGATAGAGTTGGCGCAGTAAAGTTTGCCCTGTTTTTCGGTAGTCACACCGAGCTCGTCGAGAATTTCGGTATCTTCGAAGACGACCTGATTATATCCGCTCGCGCCGCCCCATGTCCCGCCGCCGACCGACAGCTTCTTTTCGAGCACGGTGGTTTTGACATCGGCTTTTCCGAGATAGTACGCGGCCATAAGACCAGCTGGCCCTGCGCCGACTATCACAACATCGTTTTCTAATCTGCCCAGCAGATTATTGAAATACTTTTCGATAATAGCCCTTGAGACTTCGATTTCTTTCATCGCTACTACTCCTAAACGGAAATTATAGATGCAAATTCTGTTCGGTTAGCCCTGCCGCTCGCGGCAGGGGAAATAATTCAGCTCAATAAAAAAAAAAGCGCGCCTGCATTAAGGAGCGCTTCAGTAATTTTCTTATTCGCCTTCCTTCGCAGGTTCTAACCTGATCAGGTTCAAGGGTCACCCCATTCGTCGGGATATCTCAGCCTCAGCTAACCACACCAAGGCTCCCCTGGCAATTCAATACTCAGTTGTCAATTCGCAATTCTACCCGACAGTTTGCAAAGTGCAAGATTAATTTTCTTCCGGTTTTCTGTTCGGTTAGCCCTGCCGCTCGCGGCAGGGGCTGTCGTTTTGTATATAACCCCAACCCCTGCGGTTGGTGATTGTGTCATTGCGAGCAAAGCGAAGCAATCTCCTTCTCAAATCTGAAATCTTAAATTTCAACTCTCCTCATCACGGTCTTCGGTAACACTCTGCGTCAGTCTATGCAATCTGTAGTTTAAAAAAATATCTCTGTGCTCTCTGCTTGTCTCGCCAAAGCCTTAGCGACGGTGGATGTCCTCTGTGGCTATATAAAATCTCGTCGCGAAGCGACTCCGCAACTAAAAATTAAGCACTAAAAATTAAAAACTCTCTCCGGATTCTCTGCGGTGAAATTAATCTTGTTTATCCCGTCATCCTGTCTGAGAAATAGTGTTAATCCGTGTCGGATTGTTTTTGTTCGAGTTTCGGCCAGGTGAGTGAATGCATAAATTCGTTTATCTTGCCATCGACTTTGCTGTGGTTCTTCTTGGGATAAGTGATGCGGTATTTAATAAACCACGGGCCGTGTTCGAACAGGTACGCCCGTGAGTTGCAAAGCTTTTTCCCGAACTCCTTCTTCCTTTTCGATTTGTAGTCGAACGTAAGGGCCGAGCCTGTTACCGGCCCCCACGGTTGGCCGATTGTTATAGTCCCTTCGGCAATCTCGGCCGCATCGGGGTAGATATCGAGCAGCGCCTTTTTCACCTGCTCGAAATGGTCGTTCAGGCTGACCTTATCGCCATAGCCAATCATCGCGACTGGATAGATATATACCGTTATTAAAGCAGCCTTAAAGCCCATGGATTTAAGCTCATACTCGGCTGAGATATTTTTTGTGCTCGCGTCGTAGCTACGCATACGGACCCTCTTGAAATCCCCCACCTCGGGCGGTAATTCTATCCCCGAGGATACGTGGGTGTAGTCGCCTTGGCCCTGTATTTCGATAAAGACCGGCTCATCGGGCTCGAATTTGGTTTTAGTGGGCTGGCCGCACCCGATTACAAGCAGTAAAACCACGACGCTAAGGTATTTCATAAGAAGCTCTTTCCGAAATTTAACCAATAATAACTTCCCGAAACATAGCAGGTTTTGACATTATAGGGGCAATTATATATGATGGCAACGCTAAG
>JASFHM010000176.1:0-3894 GCA_050123215.1 Phycisphaerales bacterium
AGAAGCGTAAAATCATCGGCCATGAGTTTATCGAGGCCTTCAAATCCGAAGCCCTGAAAATAAAAGGCGCAAAATTCCTCGCCCAGGGTACGCTCTATCCCGATGTCATCGAATCAGGCCACAAAGACGGCAATCCCGCGGCCAATATCAAACTCCATCACAACGTCGGCGGTCTGCCTGCCGAATTGGGCTTCGAGTTAGTCGAACCGTTGCGTGACTTGTTCAAAGATGAAGTGCGATTGGTCGGCGAATATCTGGGACTGCCTGAAGACATCGTTTGGCGACATCCATTCCCCGGCCCCGGTCTCGCTGTGCGAATAATCGGCGATATCACTACTGAAAGACTCGAGGTGCTTCGACAGGCCGACGAAATTCTCATCGATGAAATCAAATCAGCCGATTTATACAGAAAGATAAGCCAGGCTTTGTGCGTGCTCATCCCGGTCTCGACCGTCGGTGTC
This sequence comes from Phycisphaerales bacterium, assembly GCA_050123215.1. GTDB lineage: Bacteria > Planctomycetota > Phycisphaerae > Sedimentisphaerales > Anaerobacaceae > CAYMOE01. Next base: position 462 of record JASFHM010000176.1, read on the forward strand.
ATGGGCGACGAACGCAGCTACGAGAATGTAATTGCCGTTCGCTGTGTTGAAACGGTCGATTTTATGACCGCTGATTTCTCGCAGATACCGCACAGCGTGCTTGGCACGATATCGAGCAGGATTATTAACGAGGTCCGCGGCGTCAACCGAGTAGTGTACGACATCTCAAGTAAGCCGCCTGCGACCATCGAATGGGAATAGCTCAATGCATAGCATTGAGAAATAAAAAATGCTAATATCGAAACCCTAAACAAATTCAAATGACCGAAAGTTAAAATGTTCAAAACAAACCTGTTTACGCAAACTTGTCGTTGTTTTGGTTATTTGAATTTTGGATTTAAAGCAAGGTTGGATTATCACGGATGAAAACATTCAAGCGCCACGGATGGTTATTCCGCATATGCTGCTGTGTGATGTTAATCACCGCAGGCTGTGTCAACCAAACCACTCAGACTCAGCCCAAGCGCGATTGGGTCGAAGAGGCATGGAATCGCAGGCATACCTGGCCGGACAGGATCATCGCAGATTCGAAAGATACCTTCACCGAACCGAACAATCTCTGGCTGCTGGCAATCGCCGGCGGTGCCAGCATCGCGATGCACAACACCGAAGCCGATGACCAGCTTCAGGACAGCTTTGAAAATCACCGCGCTATTGACGGCTTCTTCAGTGAGTCACTCAACTTCGCGGGCTGCCCCGGCACACACTTCGCCGCGGCCGGTCTGTGGTACGCTCTGGCTGTCGACGCCAATGACAGGCTAAATGAGGAAAGAGCCTGGACAATGATGACCGCTCTGGCAATAAATGGAATGGTAACAGTAGGCCTAAAAGCCGCTCGCGATAACGACAATCCTAACGGCGACCGCTGGGCCTGGCCGAGCGGCCATACTTCAAGCTCATTCACTGTCGCCGCCGTTCTCGATGAGTTCTACGGCCCGAAGGTCGGCATCCCAGCTTACGCGCTGGCTACACTTGTCGGATATAGAATGATTGACGAGGGCGACCACTGGTCCAGCGACGTCGTCTTCGGCGCCGCATTGGGCTGGGTCGTCGGCCACACCGTAGCGAGCAAGCACAAAAAACTCGAGCTTGCAGGTTTCAAACTAATGCCTCTTACCGCGACAACCGGCGGCGAACCAGCCTCTGGACTCTGCTTCGTAAAACAGTTTTAATATCAGATAGCCATTCACGTCAGCAATTATTTCCGACGGCGGTTTTTTGTTGCCAAATCACCATATCGGTATATAATTTCGCATCGCTCGGCTGCACTCATAGAAGGGAGAATTGCGACTTGCGATTGGCGCTGGGTGTACTGAAATTGTCTGTAAAGGAGAAGCCAAATGGATAGCCTGGTACCGACGAAGGTATTTTTGACAAAAGGCGTAGGCCAGCACAAATATCAGCTCAAATCCTTCGAGCAAGCCTTGCGAAAAGCCGGCATCGCTCAGCAGAACCTCGTGCAGGTCTCCTCGATTCTGCCGCCCGGATGCAAAATCATCAGCAAAGAAGCTGGTTTGGCTAAGCTGACGCCCGGCTCGATTTGTTTCTGTGTCATGGCCCGCGCCGACACCGACGAGCACGGCCGATTAGTCGCTACGTCGGTCGGTATAGCTGTACCAAAGGACAAATCGAACTGGGGTTATCTCTCGGAGGTGCACGGCCACGGCATGAATCAGCAGCAGGCCGCCGACATGGCCGAAGACCTCGCCGCCGGAATGCTCGGTACAACATTGGGAATCGACGTCGACCCCGACAAGGCCTGGAGTGAGAAAGAACAGGAATATCAGTCCAGCGGTCTTATCATTCGAACAAGCAATATAACCCAGACCGCACGCGGACAGCAGGGGCTTTGGACAACCGTCGTCGCAGTCGCTATGTTCCTGTTCGACTAATCGTATAAATTACACATATCGCAGAGGCTTACCGAATGACCGAAAGCACCAACTTCGGCGACATTGAAAATAAATACTCGGCGTACGATTCTTCAAAAGTAGTCGTACTGCCGGTCCCGTACGATGACACGAGCACATGGCTCAAAGGTGCCGACATCGGCCCGGCTGCTATACTCGAAGCCTCGGCCAACATGGAGCTCTACGACATTGAGACCGACAGCGAAGTTTATAAACAGGGTATCTTCACCTCCGAGCCTGTAACGGAACACACCTCGCCCGAAAAAATGATTCAGGCCGTTCAACAGCAAACCGCCCAACATATTGCCAAAAGAAAATTCATCGTGACCATCGGCGGTGAGCATTCGGTCAGTCTCGGCTCGATAAAAACGCACGCCGAAGCGTTCGAAGATTTGACCGTACTGCAGCTCGACGCCCACGCTGACTTGCGTGATGAATACGACGATTCGAAATTCAACCACGCCTGCGTCATGGCAAGGGCAAAAGAAATCGCCCCGATAGTCCAGGTCGGCATCCGAAGCATGTGCGCGGAAGAACTGCCGCAGCTTGACACAAACAGAGCACTATTCGCAAAAGACATCATCGGCCGGACCGGCTGGGTCGAGCATGTCATAACCAAGCTCTCCGAGCATGTTTACATAACGATTGACCTGGACGTCCTCGACCCCTCGATTATGCCTTCGACCGGAACACCGGAGCCGGGCGGACTTTTATGGTACGATGTGCTGGCATTACTCAGGGCCGTCTGTAATAATAGAAATGTCGTCGGCTTCGACGTGGTCGAGCTTTGCCCGAACAAAAATAATAAGGCGCCGGACTTTCTGGCGGCAAAATTGATTTACAAAATACTCAGTTACAAATTCAGCAAATAAAATGGAAAAAAAAGATTACCTAAAAGAGCCCGTTAAGCACATCGATATCAAATCGTTCGACTCTACCGCGATTATTGGCTCGATGCGTCAAATGTCATTCAGTTCGCGCGACACCGCCAATGCCGCTGACATCTTCAATACAATGCTGAGCGACCCCGACTGTATGATAATCCTCTGCATCGCCGGCAGTTCCAGCGCAGCAGGCTGCATGCAGGTCTACGTCGATATGGTTAACTGCAATATGGTTGACGCAATTGTCGCTTCCGGCGCAACTATCGTCGATATGGATTTCTTCGAGGCCCTGGGCTTTAAGCACTATAAAGGCAGTCCGTATGTCGACGATTCGAAGCTTCGCAAGCTTTACATCGACCGAATCTACGATACATATATCGACGAAGAGCAACTCCAGCTCTGCGACAACACGGTAAAGCAAATCGCCGACTCGCTGCCCGCTAAGCCTTATTCATCCAGACAGTTTCTAATCGAGATGGGCAGGCACCTCACGAAAAATGCCGTAAAGAAAGATTCATTAGTGCAGACTGCTTATGAAAAAGGCGTCCCGATATTTTGTCCGGCCTTTACCGACTCCAGCGCGGGATTCGGACTGGTCAAGCACCAGCACGAAAGGCCTGGCTCGCACGTCACCATCGA
>JASFHM010000177.1:0-3841 GCA_050123215.1 Phycisphaerales bacterium
TGTAATCAAGATTTCTTATAATGGCGGCTCTATCATTCTGTGTTATTTCTATTCCATGTCTACTTAAGTGAACAGCTTCTTTATAATACTTCTCGTAACGACCAATTTGCTGCTCACATTCACCACATAGTAGATATTCCTTGGGGCCATCTTGTACTATATTTTTTGTTTCATTGCCAATCTCATAAAACCTATTGTTCATTGTTTCATCACGCACGAAACTAAAAATGGAAGCAGTGACAATATGCGATTCCTTTAATAAAGAGGACTTATGACATAGACAGCATGTTTTTTCACTTTTCATTGTGTTTATTATCCCCCGAATTCCCTCCAAAAACAAGGGCAATTAACTTACTATTTCCTATCGAATATTGACGATTTAAAGGCGTTTTCTCTGCGGTCTCAGCGTGCTCTGCGGCGAATATCTCTTCTCAGCCCCCATGGCATCTGAGCGGACCTCAGCAAATTCCGTGCCAAGTTCGTACTGTGTAGAGCGTACCGTGTATTGCGTAAAGTCTCGACAAAATAATACCCCGTTAGAAGGTTTTGCCTTCTAACGGGGCAAACTTTAAAATCCGTACACGGGTCGCAATTGTTCCTGGCTGGGAAGATTCGGGTAGTATTCGCCTCTGGGCCCGAGATAGCCGGGGCCGCTTCTTTGCAGCTTGACTGCAATGATAGAGCCGTTGGTATTAGTGACATGTACCGTTTCGGTGTTCATCGCATAGCGTAAATCGTCTCGCTCGGCTTCTGCTTTTTTCTTATCGCCTTCGTTACCCAGCAGATAGCCGACACCGCCGCCGACCGCAGCTCCTATCAGGGTCGCCTCGGTGTCTCCGCCGGCAAGCTGACCAATACCAGCTCCTGCGCCGGTTCCAATCAGGGCCCCCGTTTGCGCGTCACTCTCACAGCCGGTGACAACTAAAAGTGACAAGCTAAAACCAATCGTTATCAAAATTGTAATCATTCGCCTGGACATTTTTGTACCTCCTTTCTCACACGAGAAAAACAATTGAAATTGCCAAACTTAAATTGTTTCCTCAATCTTCTCGAGCAAGCGGAGCAGAATCTCCGTCGCCTCTGTGTTCCTCTCGTACACCGCCGCTTCTGTAAGAAGCTCTTCGGCCTGGTCATATTCGCCTACACCTATATACTGATAGCCGAGCAGGAATTTATAGTCGGCATCGAATGAGAAAATCTCCGTCTTTTCTTTAAGCTGCTCAATCTGCTCGAATAGAATCTCATCATCTGGGTAGAGGCCTCTCGGGAAGAATATTCCTTCCTTATCAGGCGGCAGATTAACCAGCCCCAGCCGAAGTATCTCAGCAGCCTCGTAATACTGTTCATCCGCAAACAGGGCCTGGGCGTATGCGAACGGCATGACAAGGTCGTTCGGCTCCAGCGCCGTCGCATCGGCAAAGGCCTTGGCCGCCGCTTCATAGTCGCCCTCTTCGAAGGCCTCCACGCCCTCCTCGAAGAACTTATCCGCTAACGTTTCCGGCTCCGGCTCTTGTGCCGCCTGCTCAGCCAGCCGCTGCCGAACATCCTCGAACGTTGTCTCATCGACACCTTCCAGCGGTCCCGAAACAGAAGTCGAATAAGTTGTATTGTATGAATAGTAGTTGTACGTGTTGCCGCTAATTTCATAAGCCGTTGGATATGCACCGTACCAGACAAAGGGGTGGTAATTATACCAGCAATAGCGGAGCGGGCGGTAGTATAAGGGCCAGTAGCCGCCGATGCTAACGAAGACATACTTGCGGTGATAACGTGGGCGGACATATCGCCAGATTGTTCGCGGGCCCCAATCGTAACAGATTCTATAGTGGTAGTTGGGCCAGACTATGCGCGAAAAGATTCTTCCGGGACGGCGGTCGCGTATTCTTTTGTGATGGCGGAAGCCATGTCGGTCTCTTCTTCTGTGTGAGGTGTCGCCAATTACTATTGTGGTCTTTGAAACCCTAGCACGGTCAACTTTTCTATCGTGGTTGATGTTATGACCGCCGTGCAGGCCGTCTCTTTTGCGCAAGGTGCCTTTTGCCACAGTGGTCTTTGTTTTCTTCGGTTGTTTGAACCTATTCTCCCGATGTTTATTGCCTCTGCTGCGCTGTCGACTTTTAGCAAACGTCTCGCGGTAAGCAGTTTTGTTGCTAACGGCCTTCTTCATTTCTCGTTGAGGCTGTACGGTCCCTTTGGTTTTAGCTCGTTCTGTGACTTTTATCGTTCTGGACTTTTGTTCAGCCGGACGCTGTCGTTTCGCTCGTTCAGGAAATATTGTTCTCTTGATGCGGTCTGGTGAAGTCTCTTTTGCAGGAGTCTTTACCGGATTTTTCAGTATCGGTGTGCTTTGTCTGCGCTTTGTCAGTGGCTTGCCCCTAACTTCTGTGCGTCTGCGAATTGGTGTCGGTTTTGTTGTGATTCGAGAGACGGGTTGTTTAGCCGGGGCTGGAGGCGCAACTGTTTTAACCGTTCTCTTAAGTTCCGCTCTTGTCATGGTCTTAACTTTTCTATTGACCGGCCTTGGCGAAACAGCGTTTCTTCTTGTCGAGGGAGTCTTAGGCGCTATGGTCTTTGTCATGGTTCTGGTTCGCCTGACTGAGACATTAGTATTCCTTTGAGGAGTTACATTCCTTCGAGTAACAGGTTGTCTAACTACAGGACTTTTTCGTATGGCCTGCGGCTTTGTCGGGGTGGTTTGCAAGTTGCGGGGATTTCGTGGCGCAACTCCACGGCTTTGAGCGGCCGGGCCGGGCGCGGCTTGCGGCTGCTTCGCCTGTTGCGGTTGCCGGTTGGGTCTGTTTCGGCCCTTGCCGCCCTGCCGAGCTTTTGAAAAGGCACCGGCGGCAGATACCATAATGATAAGAGTTGTCAGAAGTGCAATTTTCGATGTGTCTCTAAGCGCTAACATGATACACCTTCTTTCTGCGACTTTAATCCGACGTCGCTCTGGTGCCGGTTAACTGCTACCGGCTGTCCTCTTAAACATCTTTCATAGGACTTGTGTATATATCAAGCTCAGAGCTTTTTATTTAACCGTCACTCATTTGGCTGTTGCCGTTCTGGAGGTAATTATCAAAGTATTGTATGGCCCGGTTTACTACATTAAGCAACACTTCCTCTTCCTGGCTTGTGGTATCCAAAGCATCGTATAGTCTCTGGAATCTTTCCTGTCGCTGCTTTTGGCGTATTTCGATTGCTTTTCTCCCGGCTTCAGTTAGCTCGACTATGGTGCTTCGCTGGTTACCGGGGTCGACGGTTTTTGTGACCATTTTTTTGTCACGCCACAGCTTGGTGATATCGGTGGAAATTGTGCTAAAGCTGACGCTCGGCTCGGCTTCGGCTAACTTGGAGACTGTTAATTTGCCTTTCTGGTTGAGCAGGTTCAAAATAAGAAATTCTCTTTCAGTTATAGTCCCTGAATCAGCCTTGCTTTCCTGAATGGCCTTCATCTTCATCATTCTGTTACTCAGGCCTACTATCGCTTCAGCCACTTTAGGTCTCATAGTATCACCTCTATTTAGTTATACTTATTACCACATGAATAGTTCAGTTGTCAAACAATTTTTGTAAAAAATTTTTTGGCCATTGATATATTTCCCTTAAAAAGCAGGGTTTTATGAAAAAAAACGCGTAAACCCTTATAATGCAGATTCTTATGCGACTGCCACCTCAAAGGGCCCTTTTGCCTCAAACCGGATAGCCCCGGCCAAGGAGTGAATCCGTCTACCTGATTGTTAAGATTGGAGGCGTTTTAATCTACGGCCTCGCCCATCTGCTGGCCAATCCACTCCAGGTCTTTGCCCATGCCTTCGAGCGTCTGGCAACTAAGGAGCGAAACGGT
>JASFHM010000178.1:0-3833 GCA_050123215.1 Phycisphaerales bacterium
TAATTTAGCCAAGATATTTTGTCATAAATCAGAAAGACGAGCAAGACAAAAAGTGGCTCAATACGGACCAAAATCATGTTTTTTTCCGTCCAGCCTGCTTGAGCTCCGGGCTTGGCAGCCATAGTTCGGTCGCTATAGCCCCTATAGTGGCAAAAACGGCAAAAGCGAATAGCCTAAACGGCCAGTTGGCCGGTACCTGGCCTTGGGTAAAACCGGCTAAAATCCAACTGACAAATGTGTAAAACAGCCCTGCCAGCAACCCAGATACGGTCGCTGATAAGAACCGCTTCCAGAGTACAGCTCCGCCAGCCAGCAATGTTATCACCGAGCCGCAAACCAGCGGCAATATTAGAACCGCATACCATATTGTCCAAAGACTCGGCAGCGAACCTGACTTCTGCAAATAGATAAAATCAGCAAGGCCAAAAATAATCGCCATGCCTGCGGCGCACAACGGTACATGCCGGTATCGGCTCGGTTGAGTTGACCGAAGCTGTGCCCGCTCGGCCATCCGACGACGAATCGTTAAAGGCCAGTTGTAGAACAGACAAAACACCCAGTGCTCCAATAGCGCGCCACGCTCACCAAAAACCGGGACAACATGCACCGCCTCTGTGGCCCAGTGACTCGCCATAAAGCGCGCTAGGGCCGGATAATGATAAGTCATCTGGATGGGAAATGCCAAATAGCCAATATATTTGAAAAAGCTCAAAAAGACAGCGATATTATAGTCTTTGAAGCTGCGGTCATAAATTGCAATGCCGACCGCCCAAATACCCCTGCAAAATGAACCGGGAGAAACAGGAATTATCTGAAACAGTACTAATATGCCGCCGGCGCCGAGTTCGTCACCGGTTCTGTGGTAATAAATAGCCGCTATTATCACCGAGACAATTTGAGTAACAGGCAAAGTAAGAAGGTGAACAACAAGACTGATAAGATAACGCTGAATATAACGTTCACTAAGCTGTGAAAGAATGGTCTCTGCATCTTCATCGGTAAGGATATGTTTCTTCTTGCCTTCTTCGACCATGTCCCGCAGCCATTGCTCACGTAGTCCGGCATCAAAATATAGTTTGATGGGCCGAATGAAAATATAATGTAGCTTGTCCTTAAAGAACTGCCAATCAGTCAAAAAGTGATGCAAGCCAGCAGGCAGAATAGAAAAAGGCAAATGACAGAAGAATCGCCAGGGTGCTTGAGTAAGTTTTGTCGCGCCCTCGGCAGTGATACGGCCTTTGCGATGCCAGTTTATCAATTTCTCCGTTATCCTGCTGTGAACAGACCGACATAAATAGTCAAAGCTTGTCAACACCGATGCGTAGTGTTTTCTCCAGTCAGGTTTTGCCCAGATTCGGCGCAATACCTTGCCGAGAAACGGAACGAAACCAAGCAAACAGAAAATAAACGTAAGGAACTTATTTGAGCGCAATTCCTGCTCATTAGCCTCATCCACAATATTTCGAACTTTCCAGTCGGTAACAGCACTGTCAAAAATCGTGGACCAAAGCTTGCCGTCGTAAAGTAATCGCAGATGATTATGTGTTATATCCGGCAGCGAATCCCTGTATATCTGTTCGGCGGACTTTAGCTCGGCGAGCATCTGCTGCATGTCACTGAACTGTTCCTTGTGCGCTTTAACAAACTGCTCAAGTTTTCCAATACTCCCGCGGTCGAACTGAACCAGCGAACCTCGTTTTAATCCCTGCCAGATGAGCTTGAAATCACCGGGGCTCATCGGCAAAAATGGCAGCAGTGTAAGTCCCGCTCGGAAATCAACAGCAATCAAGCCGCTCTTCGGGTCTTTTTCAGTATCGCTTAGCTTGAGACAGTTCGGTTGGCTCTTACATGTACTCCACTCATACTGTCTTGCAAATTCATGAGCGCCTACATCATGCAGCAGTTTCACAAATTCATGCATGAATTGTTTTTTGGCGCGATATTCGGGCGAACCGAGTCTTTCTTCTTCAACAGCCTTTTTCTTTCGCCAGAGTTTCAACCAATCCATGTGGTCGTCAACTTCCAGCCTCCATGTCCGCCCTTCGACCCAGTCGCTAATTTCACCACAACCCCCGATAGTCGTATCGACAAATGTTGCATATATATCTTTTACAGCATTTTCATTGCCGAACCGAATCTTTGCCGCCCGACGAATAAACTTTTGCCAAAGTGCACCGGCTCTCGCTGCAGTGGGATTAACCTGTTGCTGGAACGGCCCCTGAAAGCCAATCCAGTAAAGCAGATTGCGAAACAACTTCGCAAAACCGGAAGGCGGCACAAGAATTTTAATCGCATATGTATTGCCGATTTGCAGAGCGTTGAATGTACCATTCTCGATATTGAGAACCTTGACTATATAAACCTGTCCGGCGTAACCGCCTCCGATAAATTTTTCGATTGCCAAGCGGACTCGTGCTTCCTTGCCGTCGGCTAATCCGGTGGCATCGTAAGTCAGCTCGGTACCCGGCTCATATCGCAGCACGCGCATCGGCCGATGCAGCTTGGCCTGTTCAAACCGTTGCTGCAATTGCCTGCAGGTTTCAACTGAGTACTTTTCACCCATAAGTTTTTAAGTATTTAAACAGCCCAGTAAGACTTCAAGATGCTGACCAGTAACAATAATATCGCGGCATACACACCGGCTAGTAAATCATCGGCCAGAATGCCCCAGCCGTTGGGTAATTTCTCCAACTTTCGTATCGGCCAGGGCTTGGCGATATCAAACAATCTAAATAGAACAAAGCCTAATCCAGCCATAAGTAATGGCTGCAATTGACTAAGTAAAACTGCGGGAATAAATACAAGGGCCTGCCCGGCAAATTCATCAGCGACGACTTCACCAGGGTCATCTTTTCCTACCGCTGTAGCTACACCCGGTGCAAACATCACACAAACAACCGAACCGGCCAGAACAAGCGCAGCCATTGCAACTACTATCGCAACCGTAGGCACCTGTAAATAAGCCAATAAAGCGAAAACCGCTACCGGAGGCAATGAACCCCATGTCCCCGGAGCCAAGGGCAGCAGACCCAAACCAAAACATGATGTAAATAATCTTTTCACAGTTCGGAAGGTTAACCTAATAGTTAAGCCAAGTCAAAGAATCTGATAACATCTACAGTGACAGCTCCTCGAGCATACGTAAACAGTAACGGTCGGTCATTCCCGCTATATAATCACACACGACTCGCTCCAGAGCCTGCTGTTCTATCATCTTTTGGTAATAGCTCGGCATTTTATCAGGTTTGCTGCAGATCGCATTAAACAAATTGCTCAGCCATTGCTTTACCTTATCCTCCGCTCTGACCGAATCGTGTCTATAAAGATTCTGCATTAGAAACTCTTCGAGCTGAACCAGTGAAGTCTCGATTGTCCGAGAGTGTACAATTAGGTTGTCATCTCGCACGTATACCTGGTCGATATCTTTAATGCCAGCCGAACTGATAACTTTGCGGCTGGCCTCGATGCAATCACTGACAAGCACATCGATGATTGCCTTGGCGGTTCTTATCCTTCTAATCGTCATATCGTTGATAGCATCTGCTTTTATACGTTGTTGGGCGTTAGTAAAGAGTTTCACATTCGCTAACTGCTCGGCTTCAATTACCCTCGAGCGCATACCGTCTTCAAGGTCGTGGCAGTTATACGCTATACGGTCTGCGATTCCGGCAATCTGACCTTCGAGTGAGCAATTCTTTTCACTGAAGACATCGTCGGTCGGCTTGTCATAAGGACTTCTATGCTTAGCCAGGCCGAGGCGGGTTTCATACATTAGATTCAAACCGGCAAAATCCGGGTATGGATGCTCGATGAAATCAACAATTCGCAGGCTC
>JASFHM010000179.1:0-3833 GCA_050123215.1 Phycisphaerales bacterium
GGCTAATTGAGCTGTGGCAGGCTGTACGCGTAGAGCGAAAAGAGCTACGAATGCTATAAATAATTTGGCCTCGGCTTTCATACCGGGGCCCATTTTATGGAAAATCAAGCCCTTATCAAGGGCCTGATGAGTAAAACATTGGAAAAACCGGGAAGCTCTACGCGTAATCCGGCTGGTTACCGGTTTTCCATTTGATGTTGCAGCCCATACTGGGCTTCTGCTCTGCGATTGGTTCCTTTCCTTCAAAAACAGTGTCGATGGCTTTTCTCAGGTCCAGACCGGTCACGGGAATATTATTACCGGGCCTGCTATCATCCATCTGCCCCCGGTAAACGAGATTTTTATCCTTGTCGAACAGGAAGAAATCAGGAGTACACGCCGCCTGATAAGCCTTGGCAACTTGCTGGTCTTCATCGTAGAGATAAGGAAATGTAAACCCTTTTTCTTTGGCGACCGTAGCCATCATATCAGGCGAATCCTCGGGGTAGTTTTCAACATCATTGCTGTTAATACCAACAGCGGCCAGACCTTTTTGCTGGTATTCCTTGATTAAACTCACCATATCTTCAAGTACATGCTTTACAAACGGGCAGTGATTACACATGAAAATTACCAGAAGAGCTTTTTTGCCCTTGAAATCCGACAGTGTGACTGTACTGCCATCGGTATCAGGCAGCGCGAAATCCGGAGCCTGTGTACCGAGAGGAAGCATTGTTGAAGCGGTTGCGGTCATTTTATTGTCCTTTCAAAAACTATGCGTAATATCCCGACTTTATATTTATTCCTTCACCACGACCGTAAAGCCGGAGACACCACTATGTGAAAGTGACTGTATGTACCTGATGCCGGCGATAATTCGCTCGGCTGTGAGGGAATCTATATGCTGGGGGTGTTTCAGCTCTGTAGTGCCGTCGTGAAGTGTTTTTTTGGGCTTTACAGAAACGGTCAAAATTGGAATCGCAGGACAGAGAAGCTTGATTTTTTCTGCAAGATGCGGCCCGCGGCAGCATTGAACAGGGACATTGACTACGGCGAAGTCAATGCGCTGACTTTGAAGAGTCATCGCGGCCTGTTCAGCCGAATTAGCCTGCAGGCATGAGCCGTAGCCAATCGCTTTACCAACCAGACTCGTCAGTGCACTACGCAGGCTGGGGTGCTCATCCACAACAAGGATGCGAGCAACAGCTTGAGTAGACTGCCCTGTTACGGCAGTATCGGACGGTTCCTTGTCCTTGACTAAGTCTGACACCATTGTACTCTCAATAATTTTATCCGCAAAAAACAATTATAATATCGATTACAAAACTTCTGTTAGGATTCAGGACCAGAGCGCTGCAGCTTTTTCAGAAACTTTTGGGTCATCGAATCACTCACATAATCTCGACCGGTAAGCATCATGCGAATAGCTGTAATAATTGTCTGCGAGGCTTCATGCTTGGTTACGAAGCCTCTGGCGCCGGCCTGGAAGGCTCGCTTGGCATAAAGCTCTTCGTCGTGCATCGTTAATATAAGTACGGGTAAATGAGGGTTGTTGGCTTTTATCTTCTCGGTCAGCTGCAAACCACTTATACCGTCCAGAGAGATGTCAACAACCGCTAAATCGATATTACCTTTGGCCACTTCGTCAAGGGCTTGCTTGGCGTTGTCGGCCTCAGCCGAAACTTCAAGGTCTTTTTCCTGATTTATCAAAAGTGTAAGACCCTCACGTACTATCTTGTGGTCATCTACTACAAGAACGCGATGTTTTCTGGCTGAGGTGTTCCCACCACTGCTATCGGTATACATAATTGCCCTTTACAACTTTGGAAACACAGTCCATGTGAATACTTAACTACATACCCCGCTTCAAAATGTAATCCGCTCGTGAATTGAGAAAGCCGGCCTCAGGCGTCTGCGACCGGCGTTCTCTGCTTGGCGGAGGAGGGTGATATGTAATATAATTGCTTCTTTAACCTCACACCGAACCAGTTTTTGTTCTTTCAATGTCTTCATGTTGTTATAAGACCATAATAGCAAATTGTTCAGCCGTAAAAATCAGGGCTTGAGCGGTTTTTACTATCAGGTGAGTTACTGATCGACCATAGGGGAAATTGCCTACCGGGTATGTGTTTGACCTTTATAGGCAGCTTTTGCGAGCAAACATGCGATTTTGCATTAACATTGCCGTTGCGCTTAATGTCTGGCGGCGGTTTTGCATACGGGTTGTGCCGAGCCGCCGACAGCCATACCCAAAAGACCACAGATGAGTATAGCCGCGATTTCGGGAATCCAATTTCCAGCGGTTCGCAGCCCCAGTTGTGATGGCCGACCTTGATAATAAAAACCAATCAACTCGGGTAAACCATCGGGGTCTCGGGTGGTACCTCGCAGCGTGTTTTCCACGTAGATTTGAGAACCGCCTGGACAGACCAACGCTGCATAGTCCTGCTGAAGAACTAAGACGGGGTTTTGAGGGCGACTAGTGACGCTTACAGCAATAATAATTGATGTCGCTACGACAACTGACAACGCTTTGTAAAATGTTCCTTTTCTCATCTCACTGCCCTTCCTTCCTGCCACCTGCAGCGAAATTTATATGACTGTCACTTAGTCTGTTAACAATGCCGATATTAACTTTTCTTGCTGGTAACAGAGTATTAGAGAAGGTGACATTCGTCAATCGGGGCCGGTGACGTTTTTACTATAGGATGTATTGGGTTGCAATGTATAGGCAAATTGCCTATAGTTTATGGGGATATATGATAATGCGGGGTAGTGTGGATTACTCGAACAGCCGTCTTATGTCCTCGTCAGTGACTCTTTCGTCCGGCCTGATAGGTTCGCCTCTCCGTCTTCTGATATGTTCGAAGAATTCCCTTACATTCTCAGGGGCAGATTTGACAATTAGGGTTAAAGTATAACGCATCAACGAAATACTTGTCCCTTCCATATCACCCTTGATTAATCCGGTGTCAGAGTCTTCCTGTTGGTCCATTTGCTGACTCAGTCTGTCGATGATGCTCTGCAGATTACCATACTCGATTTTTTCCTCAGCCATAGGCCTGTTAGTCACCCGTGAATAAGGCAGGTGCATAAGGCGAAGTATATATGCCGCTTCAGGAGGAATTTCCGCATGTTCGAAGCCCTCGGTAAAATCAGGACCTTGTTTGTAACCGGGCAAAACTATCTGAGGTTTGTTAATAAAGACAACACCCTTTCTTACAACCGCTCTGTCTTTGAAGAGATTATGCTCGGCGGTAAATATATAGGGCAGCTCCATATCACCGAAAGTATAGAGTGTTCGTTGGTACTCCCTGATTACCTCGGTTCTGCTCCAGTACTCTTTGAATTTGTCTCTATCCGGATTAGTCATACTTCACTTGAAAAAAGAGGGAGACACAGGTGTTACTCATTTCTTTTCGTTACCCTGTCTCCCTGATTCTGCCCTGTGCCTTTATGGCATATGAGCCTATTTGCACTGGCAGTGAGGTCATTTTATCAGAGATGAGATTGCCCTGTCAATAAATTTGCCTTCGGGAGTGTTAAATTGGATGTTAAGCTGCCCGCCTTTACAACTCAACGAACGGCTTTTTAATGAAATATCAACAATTTCCACCTTTTAATTTAACCAGAAGCTAAAGTACAGATACAAACCGAGCACCAGGCCGAGAACGACTACAGTCATCAACACCTCGGTAACTCCCCAGCTTTCACGGACTTCTTTCTTCTGTTCCGGTGTAGTTGTAGCATAGGTAAGGTCTTTTATTTGTTCGAGGTCCGGTGCTTTTGTAAGCATGGAAACTATTATCGTCACCAGAGAGCTTATTAACAACAACCAGCCTGTTGCGAAAAGG
>JASFHM010000180.1:0-3830 GCA_050123215.1 Phycisphaerales bacterium
ATAAAGCCTCTTTGTACACCGATTATATCATTGCACAGGATATCGATTTGCTTGGCTTGCATCTTGCGCTGCTGATTCAGCCTTCTAACAAGTGAGCGCAATCTTTTGTTTCGCTGCCTGTCCTGCATTAAACCCTTCTCCTGCATGCTCAAAAACGGTTCCTTCAGCCACTTATCAGATTCGGACAGCGAAGCCTTGCTCTTTAACCGGCCTGAAACAAAAAGGCCCCTACAAAGAGGGGCCCTATAAACACCTATTTAACAGTCTTATCCCATTCATCTATAATAGCCGAATCTTTTGCTCATGGACTCTCAGGCTACGCTTTTCGGACTAATTTCAGCTCTGACTTCAGCCTGACATATCACTGATGAAGGCATCGGCTTCGGCAATAGACTCTTCCATTTCGATTATCAGCGTAGCAATATCGGCTTCGATATCAACAAGCTCATCCTGTAAAGACGCCACTGCGACGGCATTTAGGTTGTGTTTAAGAAAAAGAACCTGGTCGCGAAACGCAGCGAGAACCGGCTCCATCTTCGACTCTGCTCGCCGCATCGCCCTGATAAGCCTGTCATAATTTTGCTTGGTCTCGAGCATTTTATCTTCACTTGAGCGTCTCAAATCATCGCTCGTGTACTGGTCAAGCTCTTTGAGCCATTCATCAAAAAGGGCATCGGCAACCGTCTCGACCTCTTTGATGCGGTTGCTCACCCGGTCGGCCTTATCTTCGCACCTGCTGAGCTGGGATTTAAGCTGGTCGTACTTTTTCTCGAGTTCGCCCCCTTCAAAACTCACCACCTCACTGAACTTTTCAAGAGCCGTCTTGAATTGTTCTTTAGCCTGCTCCTGTGCATCACGGCTGTCCTGTACCCTGTCGACAAGCATCTCTCGCTTGTGATACCCAAAGGCCTCCATCGTATTATAATAGGCCTTCTGGCATCCCGTCGTGAACACAAGGCAGCTAAGAAGACATAAGCATAATAGCTTTGCCATTTTCAAGCTCCATAATCAGATAAATTCGATTTACGCGGTCACAGTTTTACCGGCTTACACAAATTACGAGGCTTAGCCGCAACCCTGCCGCACTTTTTGCAGACGTATTTACCACCCCGAACGAGCTTCTTATATTGGGCTTCTCGCCGCTGGTGCATCCCCAGATTCGCAAAATAGCAGAGATGCTGGTTATGGCCTGAATGAGGCGGCCTGAATTGTGAACCCATTTTATTTTCCCGAAATTTTAGATTCCTACTATCGGCATCGGTCCGTAATCAGAGTACTATTGTATCGTGGAAGAAGCCATATTCAAGTATGATAGCCGCCCCGCCTAAAATTCGCCAAAACCGCCCCAAAACACTTGTCACCAAGTCACCGGTGACCCCATCTGTCTGAATGAGCTAAGCCACCGGAGTCAGCCCTACTCTTAAGTCCGTAAAAAAACAAAGTATTAATATTGTTTTTTAATCCTTGACAAACTCCTATGCCGATAGTTAAATTAGGCTAACAAGGCAATTTAGAGGGGGCCCTGTACAAATGGACTTGGGCAAAATAGGGGAATGGATAAAATGAAGGACTTATACACTACCGGCGAAGCGGCTGACATTTGTAAAGTCAGCCAGCAAACTATTATCAGGTGTTTTGATTCGGGCCGTTTGGATGGTTTCAGAATACCCGGCTCAAGGTTCAGGCGGATTCCGCGTGAAAGTCTCGTAAAATTCATGAAGACCAACAGGATTCCGCTGGATAACCTCGATTCCGGTAAAAAAAAGGTCCTGATTGTTGACGACGACCCTGAAATCGTCGAACTGCTCAGTGAAGTATTCGGCCGAGACGGAAGATTCGAAGTAAAGACGGCTTCGAGTGGATACGATGCGGGTGTACTCACCGAAGATTTCCACCCCGATGTGATATTACTCGATTATATGCTGCCCGACGTCAACGGTAACATCGTCTGTCAGACCATAAAAAGAAACCCCAAATACGAAGACATAAAAGTCATTATCGTAAGCGGAGTCGTCAAGCAGGACGAGATAGACCAGTTGCTAAAGTCCGGCGCGGAAGGCTTTGTCAAAAAACCGTTCGACATAGACGATCTTACCGCAAAGGTCTGCTCGGTTCTGCAGATAAAGTGAACCGGCATCGCATAAGTTTCGTCCCGGTTCTTTCCATATCGTCAAAGGAGGAACATCGTCAGTTTGGCCGGGCAGTTTTATTATCGGCCGCTCTTTAGCAGGAAACGCACAAAATGGTAAACGAACCATCGGCAAGAAGTCTCACACACGAGCTCGAACATACGTTGTATCAAATGGATGGGCTAAGTGTTCTTCCTGCAGCCGCCACTACCCTGCTGCGAGGTCTTTTCGAAATGAATCTCTCACCCGACGAACTGAACAGCATCGCCGAGTCCGACCCGGCCATTGCTGTTATGCTCCTCTCACTACTTCACCGCCGGGGCATCCGTCAAAAGCAAAATAGAATATCCGTGCGGACAGTCATACAGGAACTGTCATTAAGAGAAATTCGCGACAACTTCTTTGCTGCAAAAATCTACCTACCCGCTGGTAACGACCCGGCGAGACTCGAACTGCGAAGAAATCTCGCTGCATTCGCCGCCGCTGTCGGAAACTGCGCAAGGGCCGTCACCGAACAGGGTTCGGCCGATATCGAACCTGAGCTTGCCTTCGCCGCTGGGCTGCTTCACAACATCGGCAATCTCGCCCTGGACGAGGCCATGCCGCGGAGTTTCCAGCGACTCATCGAGCAGGCAAAAACAAAACAGCTTTCTATAACCACGGTGCAGCAACAGAACCTCGGCCTTGATTACACAACTCTCGGTAAGCGGCTGGCCCAGCGTTGGCATCTGCCCGAACCTGTCACCATGGCAATCTGGCTACATCAAAGTGACACCGAGGCAATTACCCCGATTGTTCCCCAGGCTAAAATCGCTCAGGTAGTCCGCTTGGCATATCTGATTTCCAGAAGAGCGGGCATAGGAACATCAGCAAGCTTCGATGCAACCGAGCTGCCCGACGAATTACTCAACTCGCTTGGCATAACCGCCGAGCAAGCCGAGCAAATCGGTGATGAAGCCACTCAAGCAGCAGCTGAAAAATCACAATACTCCGGCACAGACATACAGACAGATATTGCTCAATACTGCAACGCCCTTCAGTTGGCTGCGGAAAACCTGGCCGTGGAAGGCAGTAAACTGAACCAGCAGGTGCAGCAGTCCCATACCAAATCAAGTCACTTCGATTTCACATCCGAGCTGCTTACAACCTTCGAACCCGCCGCCGAGCCGATGGAAATCGCACAGAACTTCGCATCTCATTTCAGAAAGTTCTACCAGACAGGCAAAACATGTATTTATCTGATTGACCCGCAGGAAGCTAACAGAGCCGAAGCGGTCATCATAGAAAATAATAATGGTATACGAACTACCCGCCTGAGTATTCCGGCCGATGTATCGGCTGTCCCCGACGATATTGCCAATAATTTCTCCGTTATCGATGCCGCTCAAAATTGTGGCTGGATTTTCGACCAACTCGACTTAGAGTTCAACACAGCCAGAACAAAGATTGCCCCTTTAATAACCCAGGGTTCAGCCTTAGGTGCGATTTTATTCGAGTTCAGCTACCCCGTACAAACTGCCCAGCTCAAAGAAATGTTCGAGGCAACCAGCTTCATCGCCGCAGTACTGCTGAACATGGCGATGTGTCGACAAAAGCAGCAACAGTTTGCCGAGGCCTTTGCACAACTTATCACAAGACCCGCCGCTGCCCAACAGCCCCCTGTCAGGAATACACAGCAGCTTATTCTAAGCGCTTTGGCGG
>JASFHM010000181.1:0-3821 GCA_050123215.1 Phycisphaerales bacterium
GGCCGAGTCATGGGTATGATGCCTCATCCCGAAAGGTTCACTCGCGCTACCCAGCATCCGCACTGGACAAGGTTAAATCGTACCGGCGACGGCGATGGTATGATGATATTCAACAACGCGATTGGATATGTTAAGAAGAACCTCTAAATAGCTTCTTCTATGCAACATGTCGATTTAAAAAAAGCTGCGAGTTTTTCGCAGCTTCTGATAGCTTAATTTTGTCTCGTTTGGGATATTATTTTCTTTGTCTCTTTAGCACAACTGTTGCACCCATAGCCAGCAGTAATAAACTGGTTGGCTCCGGCGTAATCACAAAAGCCATATCCAGCGATTCATATGTAATCGGGTCGTAGAGTTCGTACGCACACCACTGATAATCTACCCACCCATAATACACCGCGTCTGCACCGAATTGCTCGGACTTGGACGTCTTCCATCCCCAATAACAGTCATAATAGTCCATTGATATCATCAGCCAGTAGGTGTTTCCTTCTTCCTGGTAGAATGGGTCGGGAATAAGGTCAATGTTATACTGGTATATGTTTTCGTGGTCGTTCAAAATATAGCCAATCTCCGGATGATACCAACCCTGTTCACCCGTTCCATACAACCTGCTTGTATAGTCATTTTGAGTGAATGTATGCTCCCACAGTACGTCGCCGGGTTTTGCAAAGAACCCGCTCGTATCGTTGTCATATATGCCTATGTATACCTGTCCGGTATAACCGACAATATCATCTTTCCATGAACCCCAGAAGTGAATATCCTCTACATATCCGCTTTCCGTGCATAGCCAGTCATCTGCGATTCCCTTAGGCCATTCTGCGTATACATCCCACCCCGTCTCGTCAGGCAACTGTGGGTAGTGCATCTTATAAAGGTCACCAACATCCCAGTGCGCAAATGCTACTCCTCCCGATATGAGGGCCACAGCTGCGACGCAAATACTTAAACGCGCCATGATTCAGCTCCTCCTTGTATTACTACTCCCTTTTATATTTCCAGTACAAATACCTCGCACGATAAAGCGTTCTCGTGGGGATTCCTCTTTGCAAATAGCAAGATTATGGTTAAAACTGTATAAAGTCAAGGTAAAAATGGGTGATTTTTAAAAAATTTTTGGATTTTCTAAAAAAGTATGTACAGCTTAACCACAATAAGGGAAATCCCCGATGGATAAAACCGTGAAAATCGGGATGAGCAAGATGTGATACCAACAAATCGAGGCGAGCTTGGTTTTCACCATGGAAGCTATTTGTAATATAAATACTTAGGAAATAAGAGCGTTCGATTTGTGGTAAAAAAGCTGGGGCCGGATTTTCAAATCCGGCCCCAGTCGTAACCACTAACGAACACTCTCTAAGTAAACATTTATTACGGCTCAACAGAATTACAGTAGCTGTTGTCCAGGATGTATTCTTCCAGGGTGTTCTTTAACTGCCTGGCCAACTCTTTACCCTTGCCTCTCGGATTACTTCCAGGCGGATAATCGTAAAGCAGGAATTCATCAGCTGCGACAACCACAGGGTTGATGTCCCTGGCGTCACATCCCATAGCTAGGTTAAGCTTGACCGCAATTAGGAACTTGGCCAGCTTGATGCTCATGTCATGACAATTTGCCGGTGAACCATCGACTTTCATACCATTAAGGGTATTCAGCAGGGTAGACTGCTCAAGATAATCTGCACCAATCCACATCTCCGTAATCGGCCAGTTACTTGGATGTTCTTTCCAGTAACCCGGAGACAACGGACACGGCCCGAGCTCAATCTTGCACAGGACAAATGTAATATCTTCATGCTCGCATCTCTCAAGACCAAACGGTATTCTCAACTTACCGTCACACAGCCTGTAACCTTCGGGGACTTCGATAATTGCTACATGTGGTCCCACCCAGAGGTTATCAAAGCATGATTCTCCGTCGGTGTTGGTGATTCCTGTCTTTACAAACTTGCACTTCTTAAGCTTGACTGTCACGCCCTCAACAGGAATTTCATTACCATCGACTTGCTCAACAACCTTGATACAAGCGCTTTGCACACAAGGTGGTATCGGGCACACGTTAAAGACGACTTCTTTGTTTTCACATTCGGTAAGGTCGAACTCGACAACTGAGTCGCCGTTAACTTGGTATCCACACGGAGCTTTTACCTTAACTTTGTAATGTCCCGGAACAATATTCACGCCGTTAAAGCATTTGATTCCGTTGGCACCAGTCCCTCGCCATTTTTGGATTTTGGGTCCGTAGATACCGACCCACGCCGGCACTGCATTACCATCACAGACAGTGCTTACACAAATTGACTGAGTACACACAGGCGGACATACACAGAAGCTGGCTACCGCACCGGAGGTGCATGTGATTTCAACCTCTGTTGCCCCCTGCGAACATGCTGCAAAATCGCCGTCGACCATAACTGTGTACTGTCCGGTACCTAAACCGGATACCTCGTACTGACCATTCTCGCCGGTAACTGCCGAAGCGACTTCATTGCCGTCGCTGAGCACCTTGACAGTTACGCCTCCCATAGGCTGTACCTCTCCGTCAGGGCCGCAATCAAGACAAAACACACAGCCTTCTACGATACCAAAGCATTCAGTCGGACCGGCAACTTCACCGGCAGCGCCGAGGCTTGTATCGGATATCTGAGCCAAAACAAGACCGACATCAAATTTGTTACTCGCTGTGAAAACCAGAATTACAGTCTTGTTGCCAACTCCGCTAAAGCCCGTCGGATATACAAATCTCGCCGCAGGGTTACCAGAAGGAAATGGAACGATCATGTGAACCAACGGTGCTGCTGTGCCCGGTTCAATGCCATTAACTGTAACTGTGCTGTTCGTACTTGTTGCTGTTTCTATCAGAGCTACTCCGTTAATGCTTTCCACATCAAAAAACTTCATAATTTCGTTGCCACCCAAATATTCCAGAATATACGCATACTGAACTTTGCCCGGCGTAACTCCAAGCGGGTCGCCTGCGTCCGTGCCGTCGAATGCTTCGTAATGAACATTAATCTCAAAAAACAAACCCTCGGTATTAGGGCCGTCTTGAAGGTTCATCACGCCCGCCGTTCCCGCAATTGGTGCCGCTTGCGTCACACCTGCTACAAGCAGCAGAGACGCCAGCAAGCCTGAAAACGCTAAAATTTTATTTGCCATTTCAGTTTCTCCCAAATAAAAACATTTACTTTCCTTATAAGCGAATCATAACAGTTCCTGTTACCGCCACACTCTTGAATCGCACAAAACTCTATCTGTATCTGTAGATGTACCACTACCACTAATTGTAATGTGAAGTCTCCTCGGCTTACTTCCCCATTCCTTGAAGAAGTGCCCTCGAAATCTAGAGCTAAACTGCCCTCGATTTCGAAGATTTAAATGTTAAACGATATTTAGCTTCTTTTCCTGAGTCGCAAATATACTAATGATGCTATCCCGAACAACGCTGAAGATGGTTCGGGAACAAGGTCGATGTAAACATCGCCGCTAACACCGGGAGAAGTATCTGTCCTATTGAGTTCCAACAAAACGGTAGCCGGCAAATCATCCGGCGCTACTGTTAAAACTAATTGTTTTGAAATATTGCCTTCAGCAAAGTCTGCCAAACTACCATACAAAGAATCGAAGAAAATGAACTTTGCTCTGTTGGCCCCATATTCACCCGAAGGAAGCTCCAGCGTCATTCCGTCAAGCGTTCCGTCCTGGTCCTCAAGACCGTACATATCGAGAGGCTCTTTACCGGTACCCACTGCATTAATGCTCGTATAGAATGGAACTGTCGAAAAGACATCGGGTGCAAAAACTGTAAATCGACCGAA
>JASFHM010000182.1:0-3789 GCA_050123215.1 Phycisphaerales bacterium
GCCGATTTTGGCTGGAACATATTTGCCTTTTCTGTAAAGTCTGTGCCTGAAACGGTCGGCACGATTCTTTCTGAACTCATGGTCACCGGCCACCTTGGTAAAGCCGTCGAGCATACAGCCGTCCCATGCTCTTTCCCGCTTGCCCGTTTTCAAATCCCAGTTGACGTCGTCCTGAACATTAAAGCAGTAGCAAGTGGGGCATACCTGGTTACAGGAACCGCAGGCGAAACACGTCTTGGCCTTTTCTTCCCAAACCGGGTGGTTGTAGGCTTTGCCCAGCAGCTTGGGTAAATAATGCGTGCTGCATTTTAGCTGGTGCTTGTTCAGTGATTTTTCATTTTTCTTTTGAGCTTCCTGACGTTTTTTCAAATCGTCCTGGCCGGCATCTGTCGTTTTGGCTTTGGCCAGTAGAGCCTCGCCTTTTTCCGTCGCCGCCTCGGCCACGTATGAATCGCCGATATCGGTAAGCAGTATATCAAAGCCTTCCTTGACAACCGCTGTGTTCATAGACGATGCAAAAACATTTTCACTGGCCGTGACGACATCGCAGGCGATTATTGTGGCGTTGTTTCTTCTTGTCATATAGTGGTTGTCGTAGTAGCCGTCGGTGAAGAGTTTATCGATTTGATTGATAGCTATCATGTCGTATGGATGGACACCGATGAGTATGAACGGCTTTTCACTGTACTTTGACATGTAGCCGCCGCCCACCTCGAAGGTTAGCAGCGTCTCAGTCGGTGGCAGAAGATATTTCTTGGGCGGCTGGAGTGTGACATCGTAGTCCAGCCTCAAATCCTTCGCCGATTCAAGAGGCGCAAAATCGAACCTGTCTCCTTTGGCCTGAACGCCTATCACCTTATCGGTCGATATAAGCCGGTCCACAAAATTCGTCAGCTCAGCTTTGCTTATTTTCTTTATGCTCATCTCGGCAAAATCCTGTTCAAAGAAGGTGTTTTAGCCACCCACAACGTCACCAGAATGTTCTACGTATACTTTGTGATTGAGTTCACAATCACAAAACCATGAATTATATTGCCCCGGCCTCATTTTTGCAAGGACAAACATATTATTAATTGAGCGTTTAATATTCCTATCCTGCTGCAAACTTACTGCCAATTTGACAGTTTCTGCCTTGTTTGCTATCAGGACAGCCCGGAGACAGCGAATAGCGCCTGAAATACCCCGTTTTTACGCCGGAAAACAGGGCAATTTTTAGTCGAAAATTTCCGGCCTTTGGCACAGAAATTGCTCATAGCTTAACAGTAGACAGACAAATCTAAAACACAAATCTCACAGATTCTTAAACCACTAAACACTCAACTGTTTTGGTAAAGTACGCACTTCCATTATACCTGCCGGTCTTTCTCGACCGCGTATCTGTTGCCCCATTGCTTTTGCTGCGCCGAATTTGGTACGGCTATGCTTTCAGAAGGATAAAATTAGCCAATTCCGACAAATATGCAATAGTGGACCCGTGCGATTTTGCAGAGCTTTCGAAATATACCTGGCTGCTCGACTGTGAATACGGATGCCAGCGTGTTATCAGGCTCTCCGGCAGGGTCTCCGGCCATGTTTCCGTACATATGCACCGCCAGATTTTGGCCGATGAGCTGGAAGCTAAAAACTCCGCTCTCTCAGTTAGATTATTTGTTGACCATATCAACTGCAATGCCTTGGATAACCGAAGGGCAAACCTTCGCATAGTTACAAGAATGCAAAATGCCAAGAACCGCTCTAAAAGTAAGAAAAAGTGCAGCTCGATTTATAAAGGCGTTAGCTGGAACAAGTCGAGTAAAAAATGGTGTGCGTTGATAAGGGCGAACCACAAACCCATTTATCTCGGTTATTTCGATGATGAAATCGAAGCCGCGAAGGCTTATGACGCAGCCGCGAAGAAATACCATAAGGAATTTGCCTGCCTCAATTTCCCACCCCCCAACAAAAAAGGATTAAAAAATTTGTTAAAATACTGGTTTAAACACGAATTAACACAGATTTACACAAATTCGATTTAAGGACTTCGTGTTTCTTCGCGTCCTTCGTGGTGAATATGTTTACTATGGACGAATTGTCATTCCTGCGAAGGCAGGAATCTATTTATACTTTTAGTTATTTCTTTAGCGACTTTGGATCGTTGAACTTAGGCAGTTCCTCGAACTTTTGCTTGAATACTGCCAAACATTCGTATTCATGTTTAACTATGTCACCTATAACACGTAAGTCTTCTGGCGTATTTATTCTAACATTAACATTACACTCATAAGGTCGGATGGAAACGTATAGTTGCTTCATTATTTTGTTATAATCCTTATATTTAAATCTAAAGCGCATTGCCCCGCCGTGTCCCTCTTTTCCTTTAATCGTGTTATCAAATTGCTGGAGCCTGGATTTCAGGCCTCCTTGAGCACGAGTCATGCCTATATAGATAATCTCTCTTATCCATGAGAATTTGTTTCCAGTAATATCCTTGTCGCATATAGCTATTGCGTATACACCGGGTGATTTGATCCCGTCAAGACTGTTACGTTTTTCCCACCTCACCCATTTTGAAAAATAATTTTCCATTTTATTTTTCCTTCGTGGTTCTCGGTGTTCTTCGTGGTTCAAGCTATAACACAAACCTTTTTATTCCGTCTTTTAGTCTCGAAACATTGAAAGTTATCAGCAAACCCGTTTTGACTTTAGCCAGTTTCATATACGTCAAAATCTGCGCCTCATGTATCTTGGCCAATTTGTCAACAGCCTTAATCTCAACAATTAATTCGTTCTCGAAAAATATGTCCACGCGATATCCGCAGTCCAGCTTCGTGTCCTTATAATCTATAGGCAACTCCTTTTCGGTATGATGGTGAGTTAAACCTGTACAAATTAACTCATAAGATAAACATCGCTGATAAGCCGATTCAAGAAGTCCGGGTCCTAATTGTTTATGCACCTCAAGCGCACAGCCAATGACTTTTCCGGACAATTCGTCAAATTCCATACACTTTCCCCTCTAATGTTTTGATTATTTTTTTACCACAAAGCTCACGAAGGTACACGAAGATTTTTTTAAAGGTGTCTCCTCCGCGGTCCAAAAAGGAATGTAAAGAGTGTGGGGCTGATACCATTCATGCCGCATTAAACGGCCAAAAACCTTGACAATCGCCGTTAATCACTGTATTTTCTCATCTTGCAGGTTTTCAAGTTAATATCTTGTTTTTTCTTTAAGGGGTCAGAAGTTGCGTGTCCTTTCGGGTATTCAGCCTTCCGGCAGGCTTCACATCGGCAATTATTTCGGTGCTATGCGTCAACATTTGCAACTCCAGGCCGAACACGAAGGCTTCTATTTCATCGCTGACTATCATGCCCTGACCAGCAACCCGTCGCCCGATGATGTGGCCAGGCATACGCTTGATGTCGCTATGGACTATATAGCACTGGGCCTTGATACTGACAAGACCGTTTTTTGGAAGCAGTCGGATGTGCCCGAGGTAACAGAGCTGACCTGGATACTATCGTGCGTGACTCCGATGGGCCTTTTGCAGCGTTGTACAAGTTACAAGGACAAAATCGCCCAGGGCATTAGCCCCAACCACGGCCTGTTCGCATATCCCGTTTTACAAGCCGCTGATATCCTGATTTATCACAGCAACCTTGTGCCGGTCGGCCAGGACCAGAAACAGCATATCGAGGTTACCCGTGATATAGCAGGGTACTTCAATACTACCTACGGCGATATCCTGACCATCCCGGAGGACTATATAATCGAATCAGTGGCGGTTGTACCGGGTGTGGACGGCCGAAAGA
>JASFHM010000183.1:0-3788 GCA_050123215.1 Phycisphaerales bacterium
GGATTTAGCTGCTAAGCCTAATGTATAGGCGAATGTGAAGTATATACCGACCAGAAGAAAAACCGCACCTGTAATACGTCGGGCCCAGAGTTCGAAGGAGCTTACTTTTTGAAAGACCTTTGCCAATGAACCTGCACCGACTGCTATCAGTACGCCGAACGCAAAGACAGGAAGGGCTGTTCCTAAACCGTAAATCAAGGGTAAAGCTATGCCGGATGAGTGTTTTATCGACAGAGGTATGAGACTCCCAAAAAATAAAGCGGCGGAGACAGGGCAAAAGGATAAAGCGAACAATATTCCTAAAAGCAAAGCGCCGGCAAGGCCGAACTTCTCGGCTCGCTTTTGAGCCCATTGACCGAGGCTGCTGCCTTTAGTGCTGAACTGTAACATGTCGAGCAACATCATAGCGACAAGAATTAGTATAGGCCCGAGCAGCTTGTGCATATATTTTTGCAGCCAGTGAGAAACGGCAGGC
Organism: Phycisphaerales bacterium; assembly: GCA_050123215.1. Classification (GTDB taxonomy): domain Bacteria; phylum Planctomycetota; class Phycisphaerae; order Sedimentisphaerales; family Anaerobacaceae; genus CAYMOE01. The sequence continues at coordinate 476 of JASFHM010000183.1, forward strand.
ATCGAAAGTAAACTGCTGACCAGAATCGCACCGAGAACGATGTAAGTAATTGTTCTGCCTAAGGTGTATAGCATACCTGTGCAGAGAACGTAGCCGGACTTATCAACCTTTCTGCCGATGAAAGAAATCGCGGCGATATTGGTAGCCAGCGGGCACGGGCTTATCGAGGTGAGTATTCCCAGCCAAAGAGCGCTGGCCGAAGCGATGAGCCATTCACTCACGATTTTGTTTCCTCAAGAAATTTCACAATATCGTTATGTATGTACTGCAAATACTCATTTTTATCAGCGACCTTTTGCCAAATCTGGTCCAGGTTTTTCCACTTGGTTTCTTTTCCATCAACTATCCTGGAGAGAACTATAGATTTGGTCACAAGCTCGTAGTCCTGAATAAAATGCTTGTTTTCTGGCTTGTCTACGTTTACCGGTTTCCAAATAATACTGCCTGAAGTAATCGCGTCTGAGAAGTTTATCTCCAGCACTTCTTTTGCGTAGTTTTCAAGTTTATGACAAGTAACACATCTTACATCGCCGTGAAAATAGTAAACAATAAGCTGAATATCTTGCTCGGTGTTTGTGGATTGCTCTTGAGGACTGGCTGTTATGTCTGTGGAAGATTCTATTTTGTTTTCTTTAACGACCATATAAGCCAAACTGCCGACCAAAAAAACGAGCAGCAAAATGGTTAAGACTTGTTTTGCTTTCATTGCAAATATCCCTTAATTTCGTCAGGACTTAGTATTTTGCCCACGACTTTGACTTCGCCGTTTACCGCCAATGCCGGAGTCATCATCACACCCATCTTCGTGATTTCATTTATATTCGTTACCTTTTGCAGTTCGTATTCGATGCCTAATTGAGCCACAGCGTATTCGGTGTTTTCAGCGAGCTTTTTACATTTGGGACAGCCTGTACCTAGTATCTGAATCTTTATCATGCTAAGCTCCCGTATCAGTCTTTTTGTGAAAACGATTGTCAGCTTTTGTATCATGTTTTTCTACAGTGTCGAGCCAGCCGCTGCGTTCGACCTGAAAGCAATCGACCTTACCAACGTAAGGTTTAATGTCTAGTAATGGGGTCCCATCCAGAATATCGATTTCGGCAACATGAAGTCGACCGCCGTCTATCTTGAGCAATTTTACAGATGACATACCGATAGGATTCGGACGAGACGGGGCGCGAGTTGCAAAAAGGCCTCGCTCAGCGGTGTCTAGATAAGGCGTGACATGAAGTTTGAATGGGGCTGATTTGTGAAGCCAGAATATCAGCCATATTCTCTCGAAGCCTTCCAAGTCCTTTAGACCTTCGATGTAAGGTTCGTAAACTTCAACTACGCCTTCGACATCTTTGGCAAAGGCAGGCTGTATTGGCGTTCCTGCAGCCTGTTTAAAAGGTGAATGAATGATACCAATTGGTTCGAGTACCAATTTTTCGTTTTCCATTAGAATACCGCTCCGAAAATCATTCCTGAAATTGTTGCCATTGCGATTACCAGTGTCACGAATACGATTGTTTTTTGTGTTCCCATTACCGAGCGAATTACAAGCATGTTGGGAAGACTCAAAGCCGGCCCGGCTAAGAGTAGCGCCAGAGCAGGGCCTTTACCCATGCCCGAACCGATAAGTCCCTGTAAAATAGGCACTTCTGTTAGTGTCGCGAAATACATAAACGCGCCGGCGACCGAGGCAAAAAGATTTGCCCAGAGAGAGTTGCCACCGACCGCTTTTGATACCCACGCGGAAGGAATAAGGCCTTCATGGCCGGGCCTGCCGAGAAGTGCACCGGCGATAAGAATACCGAAGAGTAGTAGCGGCAAAATCTGTTTCGCAAAACCCCAAGTTGATTCGACCCATTGGCCGAGCTCATTTTTCTTAAACCATATTATCAGCATAACGGTCAAAGCTACGGCAAAAATTGCGGTGATGAACCACTTGGCCAAGTGTAGCTTAAACCACAGGCCGGAGTCAGTGACAGGTTTGGCCCAGTTGGCAAAGACGAGGATGCCCACCATGCTTGCGAAGTATAAGGCGTTTTGCCAGAGCGGTCTTTGTACCTGTGGTTCGGGCAAATGCATCTGGTTGTTTGCTTTTTCGGATTCTTCCTTGCGGTAAATAAGATGCATCAAAAGGCCAATAACTACGCTGAAAGCGATTGCTCCTAATGCGCGGGCGATGCCGAGTTGAAGTCCCAAAACGCGCGCGGTTAAAATAATAGCCAGTACGTTTATAGCGGGGCCGGAATATAAGAATGCTGTCGCCGGGCCAAGACCCGCGCCCATTTTGTATATGCCGGCGAATAACGGCAGAACGGTGCAGGAACAAACTGCGAGAATAGTACCTGAGACACTAGCAACGCCGTAGGCAATAACCTTGTTTGCCTTGGTGCCGAGATATTTCATAACCGATGTCTGGCTGACGAAGGTGGCAATAGCACCGGCGATGAAAAATGCGGGTACTAGGCAAAGCAAGACATGCTCTTGAGCGTACCATTTGACCAGACCGAGAGATTCGCGCACGGCATTGTCAAATCGCTCAGAACCAGCAGGCATGAAGAAGCATGCCAGAAAAACGGCGACGATAAGCAGTAGTTTTTTCCACTCAGTTTTCCAGTCCATATTATGACCTTAAGATTAAACGGCCTTGAGCATTGCCTGCTGTTCTTTCACCTGTTGCTGAAGACATTTGGTCACGCACGAAAAGAAGTTAAGAATGCAGGGGGTTTTGAGGTTGTAGATTACTTTCAAACCGTCTTTCTGGTAGTCGAGTATGCCAGCCGATACCATAACAGACAGATGTCGGGAGACATTTGACTGCTCCGAGTGAATGTGTTTGGCGATATCGCATACACACTGTGGGCCGGTTTGCAAAAAATCTATAATGGCTATGCGCAGGGGATGAGCGATGGCTTTTACGATTTCAGCCTGTTTTTGGTAAAGCAACTGTTTTTTCTTAGTCAGCATATCAGTCTCCACCATAAGACTATATAACAATATACTCATATAGTAACCTATTGTTCGGGCCAGTGTCAAGTCTCTGAGGGTAGTTTTTACTAAGCGCCAGCTTATCAGCAAAGACGGGTTACAGAATAAAATATAGAGATGATAGCATAAGTCCTTTTGATATAGACTGTTATGGAGAGGGCTCCCTTGCCGCCAGAAGGCGGCAAGGGGTTTGGTTTTATCTTATCATTTCTATTTCGGTAAATTTTACTAAGGCCCCTGCGGTCTGTGGGTGCGGTGCGATGGCGCCTACAAGACCGACCTTTTGGCCCATCAGGTTAGCTAGGTCCGTTCTTTCGGAAGGACCGCTTGGCAG
>JASFHM010000184.1:0-3786 GCA_050123215.1 Phycisphaerales bacterium
GCTGCAATCGGTGAAGATATTGATAATAAAAAAAGTGATGTCAATGATGTTGACGATCTTTTCGAAATGAGCATTGAGGAACTAATGGAAATGCCGATAGTTATATCGGCTTCCAGACAAGAGCAGGAAATTGCCGAGGCATCAGTTCCAATAAGCATTATCACCGCCGAAGACATCCACTATAGCGGCTTGAAAAGTATCCCTGAAATTCTGCGGTTTGTACCTGGAGTAGATGTGCTCAGAGCAGACCGTAACCGTTATGCCGTTAGTATACGGGGATTACATGATGCCTATAGCGACCGAACCTTGGTACTCATTGACGGGCTCAGCGCTTACAGCTCAATATACGGTGGGGCAGAATGGTACCGATTTCCTATTCTTATAGAGGACATAAAACGTATTGAGGTAGTTCGGGGCCCCGGAGGAGCCGCCTGGGGTGCAAATGCCTTCAATGGTGTAATTAATATCATTACCAAAGAACCTGAAGACGTATCGGGATATTTTGGTTCAACAACAATAAACGAGTTCGGCGATACTTATAGCCACCTGCGATGGGCAGAAAAGAAGGGCAAATTGAGCTGGCGAACATCATTGGGATATCAGGACCATGAGAGTTCCGACGATGCCGGTGCAGGCAGGTATGAGTCGTTGAATCCGGCGTTAAATACCACGATTGGTTTTGACTCGTATTCTGCGCGCGACTTTAGTCGGAACTGGGTCAGCGACACGAAAGTTTTATATCGTTTATCTGATAAAACCAAGGTCTCATTTGGAATAGGCCACTCAAATAATAGTGTCGGCAATTGGGAATTGGGGGGCTCACTTCCGAAGGATGACAACAGGTTTGAAACTACCAGGTTATCTTCGAGGATAGACACTGAATTTCCAAATGGCAGCAGTGGCTATCTACAGTGGTTCGGTAATCTTGAACGCACAAGTCTCGGTTCTCATATAAGATATCGTAACTTCGAGAATACCTTTGAAGGACAATTGAACCTAAAACCAATCAACAAACATCATATCTCAATTGGCGGCAATATATGGTTTGCACACATCAGCAGCAGTGCTAAACTTGCCACACATGACTATGCGTTTCAGAGCCCGCCATATGACGAACAAATGGTTGGCCTTTTTGTCATAGACCGATTTGAGGCGACCGACCGTTTGGCAATCGAAGGTCAGATTCGTGGCGATTGGTATTCAGAAACTCAGACCGACTGGTCGGCACGATTGACAGGGTTGTATGCTCTCGATGATAAAAAGGACCATGTATTGCGCGTTAGTGCTGCTAAAGCATTTCGCTCTCCAATGGTAGCTTACAGGACCACGACCACTCAATTACATGAGTTTGCGCCCGGTCTTTTTTTGGTAAATACACACTCACCCCTGAAAAACCTTAGTAATGAAGAAATATTTTCGCTCGAAGCAGGATATACAGGTAAGCTCACCAAAGAACTTACTATCCGGCTGGATAGTTATTATCAACATTTTGACCACATGATCGGTTACCAATATTATTCGGATCCGTTAGGGCTGAACAGATACTTTGTCGGCTTTGAAAATGTTGCTGATGCCAAGGCTTGGGGCAGTGAATTCGAATTAGCTTATGAGAACAAAGTAGGGAAATTATCAGCGTGGTATGCTTATAATGCTTTTCGTACAGAAAAAGGGACACCAAAGTACCAGATGCTATCAGCCCAGTAAACATAAGGCCGGTCTTACGGGACGACTGTTTCTTTCCAATGGCTGGACGTTCAACGCTAATTATAAATTTACCAATATTACACCGGGTGACTCCAGTGCCGGCATCCAAATAGGCAGCACGAACCATCTGGACCTGACATTGGCCAAAAGTTTTGCGCAAGGTAGGGGCGAGTTGATGTTCGGCGTTAGTGATTTGCTGACCAAACACACACAACCCGTCTATACGCTTGCCTCATACTCTGCTCACGACACACCCGGGCGGACGTTTTTTGTGAGGCTACAGATTAAATTCTGAAAGGTAGTTGATTTAGCCTGCGGAGAAGGCGGCGAACCACGGTTAAGCGGAAATGCCGGCGGTCAATTGATTTCCTTAGCTTCAGCAACGATTTGTGTAACCTTTTTGGGAGGCAGGTGTAAAGCACTTTGAAAAGAGTCTTCAGCAGCTTCTTTAACGGCTTCGGATAATGTCGGATGCGCGAAAATCATTTCACCCAACTCCTTAGCGTCGGCCTTTAAAGAAATCATCGCGGTAGCACTTTCGATTATTTCAGTCGCGTTGTGGCCAATCATATGTACACCTAACAGTGTTCCATCCTCGTAATGTCGAATCACTCGAACAAAACCAAAATCTTCACCGACTGCCATTGCTTTGCCCAAATAGCCGATTGGAAACTGGCCGATATGAACTGGGATGTCTTGCTGTTGTGCCTGTTTTGTAGTCAGACCAACGGAGGCTACTTCAGGGAAAGTATAGACAGCATTAGGAACAGGACGTTTTTGTTCCTTGCAGCGTCCCAAGGCATTTTCAACTGCCACTTCACCTTGAGCACTTGCTGCGTGAGCCAAAAGGCATCGACCGTTTGCATCCCCTATGCAATAATAATCTTTAACCGCAGTTTCCATTTTGTCATTGACCCGAATAAACCCACGGTCAGCTTCCAGGCCGACGCTTTTTAACTCAAGCTCACTGGTATTCGGTCTGCGCCCTGTTGCAACAAGTACTTTGTCAACTTCTATGTGTCTACCGCCGGAAATCACGGCTTTTACGCTGTTGTTTTTGATTGATAAATCTTCGACTTTTACTCCACAGTGAATGTCAATTCCTCTTTTCGTAAATACTCCCGCTAATGTCTGGCCGAGCTGTTGTTCCATCTCAGGGAGTAATTGTTCCATCATTTCTACAATTGTTACCTTTATGCCGTACTCATTCATCATACAGGCAAATTCGCAACCGATTACTCCGCCACCGACAATTAGCAACCGTTTGGGAAGTTCTTTCCAGTGCAAAGCCTCATCTGATGTACAAACATATTCAGGGTCATCAGGCCATCCGGGTATTCTGGCAGGTACCGAACCGGATGCGATTATAATTTTATCTGCTGTAATTACTTGCGAATTTCCCTTTTCATCAGCAATCTGAATTTTACCTTTGCCTGCAAGAGTTGCTTTGGCTTTGAATAACTCAACCTGTCGTGATGCAAACAATCCTTTTATGCCGCCACGGAGTTTTTTAAGAACACCATCTTTACGGCGTTGAATTGCCTGCCAATCAAAACCAGCCTTGCCTGTTATGGATACCCCCAATCCATCGGCGTTATTTATTTTATGAAGCAGTTCCGCTGAAGCCAGCAGCGCCTTAGAAGGAATGCACCCATAATTTAAGCATGTTCCGCCGAGAAAATGCTTTTCGATAACTGCAACTTTGGCGCCCAGTTGGGCGGCTTTCAATGCTGCTATGTATCCTCCTGGACCGGAGCCTATTACTGCTATTTGAAAATGTTTTGACATCCTTTATTTTCCTTATTTTATCCTAATAATTGTTTCGGATTTTCGAGCAGTTCCTTTAAGGTTTGCATAAACTTTGCGCCCATAACCCCGTCAATTACTCTATGGTCGCTGCTCAAAACCATAGTCATAAGCTTCGTGGGTTTAACATTTCCATCAACTACAGTTACGCCATCCCGAATTGCTCCGACGGAAAGCAATGCCGACTCAGGTGGGTTAATTATCGCGGTAAATTCCTCAACACCGAACATACCAAGGTTTGTGATGGTAAATATGCCCTGACCGAGGTTCTCACAA
>JASFHM010000185.1:0-3785 GCA_050123215.1 Phycisphaerales bacterium
GAATTACTAAGAGCATTGTTAGCAGAGGGGACCAGGTCGATGCACCGCTCAGCGAGTTGATAATCGGACGCACCGCCAGAGACAATATCAGAAATCCGATTACCGGAGAAATGATTGTAAATGAGAACGAAGTCATAAGTCAGGATATCGCGGCAAAAATCGAATCTCTGGGGCTCGACTCAATCAGAGTCAGAAGTCCCCTGACCTGCGATAGCCCTTATGGTGTTTGCGCCAAATGTTACGGCTGGGATTTAAGTACGGGCCTGCTTGTCGAAGAAGGACTCGCAGTGGGTATCGTCGCAGCACAGTCGATTGGTGAGCCCGGTACACAATTAACACTGAGAACATTCCACACCGGTGGTGTCGCCGAAAGAGCTATCCTTGAGAGAGAGCAGCAAGCTACCCATGAGGGTAAAATCCAGTATCGAGACATCAACGCTGTCGAATTTGAAACCGCAGATGGCGCAAAGCAGATTGTAGTGCTCAAACGAAACGGCGAAATCACAATCGTTGACGATAAAGAACGAGAGCTCGATAAGTTCAAGGTGCCTTATGGTGCTGTCGTTGCTGTTGCTAATGGTGCTGTTGTCAAGCAGGGACAGCTGCTCTTCGGATGGGACCCGCATCGTACTCCTATTCTTGCGGAGGTTGCGGGATTAGTCCGCTTCGTCGACGTGATCGAAGGTGAAACCGTTCGAATCGAAGAAGAAAGGAAGGGCCAGCTCGGAAGACCTGTTGTTATCGAACACAAGGGCGACAAGCATCCGCAAATTATAATTGAAGATAAAAACGGAAAAATCCTCGATGTCCACTACCTGCCTGCTGGAGCCAGAATCGAGGTCAACGAAGGACAGGATACCAGAGCCGGACAACTATTGGCGCATCAGCCGCGAGCTACCGGCGGAACTCAGGATATTACCGGAGGATTGCCCAGAGTTACCGAGGTCTTTGAAGCAAGAAAGCCAAAAGACCCCGCTGCTATGGCTGAAATCAGCGGACGAGTCGAGCTAAAAAGCGACAAACGAAAAGGCAAAATGACTATTATTGCCCGAAGTGAAAGCGGTATGGAAAGAGAGCATCATGTCCCCAGAGACAGACATCTCAACGTCCACACCGGAGACATGGTTGAAGCTGGTGACCCGCTGACCGACGGCCCACTCGTGCCGCACGATATCCTCAGAATAAAAGGTGAAGAAGCCCTCCAGAGGTATCTCATTGGTGAAATTCAGAATGTCTATCGCTCTCAGAACGTTGGTATCAATGATAAGCATGTTGAGATTATTGTCTCGCAGATGATGAGAAAAGTTGAGATTGAATCCGTCGGAGCAAGTGACTTTTTGCCCGGCGAAGTCGTCGATAAATTTGTCTTCAAAAAGGAAAATGAAAGACTCGCCGACAGTATCAAAATCACAAAAGTCGGCGACGCTACAGATTTGTCCGAAGGAAAAGTGCTCAATAAAGATGAGCTTGCCGCTATAAATGAAAAAGTCGAGATGATAGGCGGAGAACCTGCGAAAGGTCGTAAGCCAAAACCCGCTACCGCTAAAACCCTCTTGCTGGGTATTACCAAGGCCTCCCTGCAGTCTGAGAGCTTTATCGCAGCCGCGAGCTTCCAGGAAACTACCAAGGTCTTGACTGAAGCCTCACTAGGAGGTAGAGTGGACGAATTACGCGGCTTAAAGGAAAACGTCATACTGGGACACTTAATACCGGCAGGGACCGCTTTTAAGCCGTATCTTGAGATGAAAGTAAAGCATCTCGCCGAAGCGCCGCTGCCTAAAGAACTCAGGGAAGAGGAAATCGAAGCCGCTATGGAAGCCGAGGCAAAGGCCGACGCTGCTATTAAGGAAGCCCTGGGTATTTGAAGAAAAACTTAACGTAAACAGTATTTTTGACGGAATTTGTTATGCCTACGATTAATCAGTTGGTTAGAAAGCCTCGAAAAAAGACTAAGGGCCGAAAACGTGTCTCTGACATCAGCGGCTCACCGCAGAAAAGAGGGGTCTGTCTGATTGTCAGGACCCAGACACCCAAAAAGCCGAACTCCGCCCTCAGAAAGATTGCACGTGTCAGGCTTACTAACGGAAAAGAAGTAACCGCTTATATCCCCGGAATCGACCACAACCTCCAGGAGCACAGCACCGTAATAATTCGGGGCGGCCGTGTCAGGGACTTACCCGGCGTTAGGTATCACATTATAAGAGGTGTCCTCGATTGTGCTGGTGTTGACGGCCGAAAGCAGGGAAGAAGCAAATACGGCGCTAAGAAATCGAAATAGTAGGTGGATAAGTTACTGCTTCGGGCCAAGATCTGCCCGATGTTGAAAATATATTGCGAAAGAGCCGAGTAGTTAGAAAATAAGATAGCAAAAAGTTTACCGCATCGAATTGGCAATTGCCCGATGCCGGAATAAATAGGTGAAAGAAAGACCGGTAGTTAGGAGATAAAATGTCCAAAAAGTTCACCGCATCAAGCCAGCAGTTACAGCCCGATGCCAAATGTGGCACAAAGCTGGCCGCTAAGTTCATAAACTGTCTGATGCTCGACGGAAAAAAATCCGTCGCTCAACGCGTATTCTACGATGCCTTGGACATCATCGCTAAAAAAGTCAAGGACGAGCCACCAGCCGCCGTCTTCGAAAAAGCCGTCAACAACGTCAAACCAATGATCGAGGTCCGAAGCAAGCGAGTCGGAGGCGCTTCGTACCAGGTGCCGATGCAGGTTGGGCCGAGGCGGCAGCAGTCGCTGGCGTTTCGGTGGATACTTCAGTCGGCCAGGGGTAAAAAAGGTAAGCCCATGAGTCAGCGGTTGGCGTCGGAGTTGATGGATGCGTATAACGGACAGGGTGGTGCGATGACGACTCGTGAGAATGTCCACAGGATGGCAGAGGCTAATAAGGCGTTCGCGCATTTTGCCTGGTAATATATAGCGAGGAACCGGCAGCGGATACCGAATTGATTTCGATATCCGCTGTTTTTGTATCCGTTTTTGGCGTAGGATTGTTTGAAGGTCGGACACAGTATTGGAAGTTGAGGATAGTTACAGGTAAGCCACTATGAGATTTCATTGCGGGGTTGTCAGGAGATAAGCATAGCAGCGGGAATCTCCGGTAGTTGTGGGAAAGAGAAACAAGTTTTGGTGAAGGGTTGCTTGAAGGTCGGACGCAGTATTGGAAACTGAAGGTAGTTGCAGGAAAAAGTAATCGGGTTTTCGGCAAGGGGTCGCCGAGGACCAGGCGTGGTGTTGAAAGAGGGGGGTATTAAAAGGAAGTACAAACGGCTGATTTGAGAAATCAGGTGGCGTAGTTAATAGTAGTTGGTTTTTGAGACGATGGCTGGGAAATTAACAAAACTTCGTAATATCGGGATTATGGCTCATATCGACGCCGGCAAGACTACGGTCACCGAGCGGATTCTGTACTATACGGGCAAGACGTATAAAATCGGGGAGGTGCACGACGGCACGGCGGTGATGGATTTTATGGAGGAGGAGCAGAAGCGCGGGATAACGATTACCTCGGCGGCGACAAAGTGTCCGTGGAAAGATTTCGAGATTAACCTTATCGATACGCCGGGGCATATCGATTTTACGGCGGAGGTCGAAAGGTCGCTGCGAGTGCTCGATGGGGCGGTAGCGGTGTTCGACGGCAGCGAAGGGGTGCAGGCGCAGAGCGAGACTGTGTGGCGGCAGGGACAGAAATACGAGCTGCCTTGCTTGTGCTTTATTAATAAGATGGACAAAGTCGGCGCCGATTTCGAGATGAGCGTTAATAGTATTCGCGATAA
>JASFHM010000186.1:0-3785 GCA_050123215.1 Phycisphaerales bacterium
GGGTCGGCTTTGTGCAACTGTTCGCCATATCGGCGGCAAAGGAATCGAAATCAAACGGTTCAAGGGTCTTGGCGAGATGAATGCTGAACAGTTGTGGGATACGACTATGAATCCGAGCACCCGAACACTGCTTAACGTTAAACTGGACGATGCCGGAGAGGCTGACCGGCTTTTCAGTATCCTGATGGGCAGCGATGTTGAAAAGAGACGCCACTTTATCAAAGAACACGCCCTTGAAGTTCAGAATCTGGACGTGTGAGTTGGAGCTGGGAGATGGTTGTTTTGTCTCACACTAATATTCGGTTAAGGCCTGACGGCGGGAAGTCACCTCATCTATTACGTAGGAAGAGCCCGGTTCTTTTTGCGACGATATTGACTTTGTATTTTCTGATTAGTTGCTGCCTGGCCGATACGTTTACCGGCATTGAGACTGGCGAGGTGCTGCATGGATATACGATTGAGAAAACCGAGGACGGCCAGGCCTTTGTGAAGACCATTGAAAAAGGCAGGTTAAAGCTGAACCCGGCTCAATGGAATGTAGTTGTCGACTCGCGCGGCAGGAATAATAAGGTTATAGTCTTTAGTTTCGATGGGCCCATAATGCTCGAGATAGAAACAGCAGCCTTTGAGCAGGCCCTGCCCGGGGCCGCCGCGGAAGGACCGCTTTTTATACTTGTTGAAATCGATTCTCCGGGCGGTCGGGTTGATTTGACTAAACGCGTTTGTGCAGCGATTACCGCAGCGGATAATTGTCGGGTCATCGGTTATATTAATTCAGGTCAGGCTGGCGGTGCTCTGTCGGCCGGTGCTGCTGTCTCGCTGGCGTGCGATGAACTTTACATGACGCCCAATACTGTCATCGGTGCTGCGACAATGGTGACCGGTGATGCCCAGACCATGAAGAAAGCGTACGGTGAAGATGTCGGCGAGAAATTTGACTCTGCTTGGCGGGCTATTCTGGCCTCGCTGGCACAACAAAATGGCAGACCAGGACTGCTCGCTAAGGCCATGGTTGATAGGGATATTGAGGTGGTCGAGGTTAGTCATGCAGGTACCAGAGACTTCGTCGACCCTGTGAATTTGGATGCCGTGGATAAAATTGTGCGGGTCTGGAGTAAAAAAGGTTCGCTGCTGACTCTGACCGCCGCCGAAGCCGTACAGAGCGGCATTGCCGACGGAGTTGTCGAGTCGCGAGCCGAGCTGCTGCAGCAGTTAGATGCTCAGATGGCGGAGATTATCATCGATGACAGCATTAGTGATGCGAGACGTGAACTGGGTCGCGCTGAGGGACAGCTCGGCCGAATTCGCAAGTCGTTCGATTTGAAGGTTAAAAAGTCGAAGGGGCAAATGTCTCGCGCCGAAGCATTAAAACTTTTGCGCGACGCGCGGAATGAGTTCAAGACGTTGATAGGCCTTGCCCGGAGGTACCCTGACCTTGGGCTGGATATCGTAGCGCTGGAAAACGAGTTCAATACTATCGAAGCGGCCTACCAGAATGCAAAAAGACGGTCGAGGCGCCGATAGGTTAGGTTTGGCTACTAGGACAGGGGGCTGACACTGAAAAAGATGCTGCGACTCAGGAGACTATTAGCTATCTTATTAGTGGTTTTTGTCCGGTTTGTGTTTTATGCCGGCGCCGATTCCTTTACTCACAACATCACAGGTCAGGTCCTGCACGGCTATCGAACAGGCCAAAGGGAAGATGGATTAACTGTTGTGCATACGGTTCAGCAGGGCCTCACTAAACTGGATATGAACGAATGGACGGTTTCGTTGAATCATCTGGGACGCAAACACCGGGTGGTGGTAATCGGCTTCGATGGTCCGCTGAAATTACAGGTGGTATCTGAGGCTCTGCATCGCGCCATAAGCGAGGTTTCGGAGTCGGGTCCAGTATTAATCATGCTGGAAATGGACAGCTCCGGCGGCAAGACCGAATATATAGAGCGATTGTGTGACCTTATAGTACGTATCGATTATTGCCCGATTTTCGCTTTCGTAAGGGGCGGCGAGTACGGTGGGGCTTTGAGCGGCGCCTCGGCGGTTGCGCTTGCCTGTGATGAAATATACATGGCGCCGAACACCACGATTGGAGCGGCCAGTCTTGTAACATCTCAATCTATGATTTCCAGCGATGAGCTGAGTGTTGCCTGGCAGCAATATCTGGCTTCGCTTGCGCAGCGGCGGAACCGCCCGGGGTTACTGGCCCGCGCGATGGTCGACAAGGACATTTCCGTCATCGAGGTAATTCGTGATGGTGAGCGTTTATTCATAGACCCCGCTGAAAGAGAACCCAATGATGTGTTTGTTGCAAGGTGGAGTGAATCAGGGTCACTGCTGACTCTAACCGCAGTAGAGGCCGTGCAGTGCGGGATATCCAGGTCGGTGGTCGCCGGACGGTCGGAACTGTTGCAAAAAATTGGTGCAGCGTCAGCCGAGATTGTTGTGAGCAGCGATGCCGTCGAAGCGGAACGCACTTTCAGGAAAGCTAAACTGAAATTCGCTCGATTGCGAAGGTCACTTGATGCCAACATCAAGCGGCTTGAACTGACGGAGAATATACCGCAGGCGATAGCACTTTTGCGCGAGGTTAGGGAGCAATATAAGTCACTTCTTTTGTTGGCGCGGCGTTACCAGGACCTTTACCTTGATACCGAATTGATTGAGCAGCAGTTGAACAAGGCCGAAGACTATTACGAAAAAGCAAAACAAAGACAGCGCATGCTCGATGCGAACGAGGTAAAAGACAGCCGGCCGGTGCAATGATGTTTTTACGATCATCGTTTGAAAAAACTTTATATTTTTCTTGAAAAGATTTGCCCGGTACGACAGAATGAGGCATACGAGACAGGATGGCCTTATCTGAAGTGCTCAGCCGAGGTGCATCAGGGGCTGAGGTGATGCACATGTAAGAATGGAGGCACGAAATGGCGGGCAAAACAATAATCATCAGCGTAATATTTTCGTCATTTTTATTAATACTTGGCGGTTGTGGTAAGGGAAGCTCGGAGCAGCCGAAGGAAATTGCTGCCACCCCTGCCGAGTTGCAGCGTGCAGAGTTGCAAAAGACCATTAGCCGCAAGTTTGAGAACCCGCCAGCCCATTATGAGCTCGGTCAAGGCTATCAGGCCGACGGCCTATGGGCTCAGGCTCAGTACCATTACAACATAGCTATGAGCTTTGACCCTGCGCATCGGCCCGCACAGGCGGCGATGATTAATTGCTTGCGAGCTTCCGGCGATACGGTTAAGGCTGATACGACTGCGGATGTCTATATCAGCCAAGTTTCCGGCTCGGCGGAGGAATCGTTGAAGCTGGCCTTGGCGTTTCAGAAGGAAAGACTGGATGATTTAGCTCTTACCTGCTACCAGCAGGCCCTGCGCTTAGCGCCTAATTCGGCCAAGATAAACAGGCAAGTCGGCTATTACTATAGAAGTAAGCAGGACTTGGTTCGTGCGAAAGAGTATTTGTATCGCAGCTTCCAGTTGAATCCGAATCAGCCCGAAGTTGCCGGTGAATTGGGAAGACTTGGGGTTGATGTGACAGGAGCGCGACCCGGCACCAGCGCTAAAAAGCTCGACAGAATTGTTACCGACTCGGAAAAAGATACGCAATAATCTGAATTTTGATGGTTCTATGGCCCTGTGGTGAACGGATTCGCCGCGGGGTTTTTTATTGTGCTTTGGCTGATGGAGGGATGTGCTGCTTCCGTGAATTTCTGCGGTAAATAGCTTCATTTAGCCGAAATCACAGTAGAAAATGCAAACTTTTGTCCTTTTGCCCCT
>JASFHM010000187.1:0-3767 GCA_050123215.1 Phycisphaerales bacterium
TTTCTCCCTGATACGGCAAAGATTCATTAAGGACAATACAAAATCTATACCTTTCAGCACGGAAAATGTCAATGATTTATACTTCGGAGGCCCGTGAGGGGTTACGAGCCGGTATTAAACATAAGTCCTAACCGATGTTCCCCGATTATTGGTAATACCACGTTATCCAGCGGACATAAGGTTCGCAGGGGTCGGGCATGGCCGATTCACCTACCTGCCAAGTAAACTTAATCCCATCCTCGTGATAAGGTGCTCTTTCCAAGGGGAAGAATCTACTTGCGGCAATTCGATAGTCAGTTGTATTTTTCAATACAAGACACTCGTCCATGTGGTCAAACAGGCCTTCCTGGAAATACCAGCTCGAATGATAAAAGTCTTCCGCACCACTGCTTCTATATGAAGGCGTACCGCTGGTGCCGTAGTAAATTCTATGGTCGCCCTCCAGGTACTTGAAATTGTTGCCGCCACCGGCAGCAGTCGAATTGTCAATATATTGGAAAACACCAGCTAATATCGTAGGTTCGCTCGTATCCAAGAGCACAAGTTCGTTGTAGTGCTCTTTGTTACCATCCTGACCGAAGCCATAAGTTTTCAGGTACATGCCCGGCTTTAGGCCGATGCAGTAAAGACGATTCGGGTCAATCGGCAGACGCTCAAGCATCATCCAGCATAATTTATTACTGGCTGTCGGATTTTGTATATCTACTTGGATTGACTCATAATACGGCATGGGTAAACGAAGATAACCGGAAAAACCCGGATAGCCCGAACCTTCGCCGGATTCCTGCGAATTAGTGACGCCGATAAAATCACCTCTGAAGTTTGCCGGTTCATCGGGACCACAAGCAAACAAATCACCCGTCCAGCCTTCGATGTCAGGTGAATTGTGGTCGTCAAAGTAAATCCTGATTGGAGTCCGGCGACGCTTACCGGCAAAATCGGCAGCTACCCAAAAGTTAGTCACCAGACAAGGCCCATCATCAAGGTTAAATATAGTTTCCCACTGACCAGCTAAGACCGTGTTACGCTGCGTCTGATTACAGCGAAGCTCTGCAGGGCCAGGAAAGGGCTTTGTAACCGGAGCATAAGGCTGACCGCTCGTAAGCCATTCATTAGCCAGTATCGCAAGGTCAAAACCGTTAACTGCACCGTCCAGAGTCGAATCCGATTTAAGGAGCTTTGTACCGTCCGCCCGCGCGGTGGATAAAGCAAACAGAGTCAAAACTATGCCCGAAACCGTAAATAATACCAATTTTCTCATACCGCCTCCGACTTTTGATGTAATGTGGTATTATATCACAAAATACCTCTTCTGTGTAAATCTTCCTTAGCCATACTTAAATTAGCGCAAATTATCTGTGGCGGCAACTTTTGCCACACAATTGGGCGGTAAATATAAGGAGAGGGGTGTCAATATATGTCACCCCATCCAAAAAAATTTTGATTTCTACCTTTTTAGCTGCTAAGGCTTTATATTCAAGAGGCTACCTACATACTCAAAGGGAGAAAGGAAGGAAGATTAAAATGCACCGGAATGAATGCCCGCTGTTTCACATCGTAGCTTTAGTAACCTTATTTATCCTCGGCTTTAGTATCTATAGTTTTGCCTGGGATATAGAGGTGTTGGAATCTCAAGCCGACCGCGAGACAAAAGCACCTATTGTTATCGACTCCAACGACATTCCCCACACAGCATATTTCAATGACTTAGAGGGGCACTCCGCCAGTATCATCTACGCTTACCGAAGGCAAGACAGCTGGTTCAAGCAAACAGTTGCGGAGCACAAGGTCGAGATGGTTGGTAATTCGCACCCTGTTTTAGCGTTCGATGCCAATGATAACCCTTATATATTTTACCGCAATTTGCTCGGCCAGCTCTGGTGTATTTACCGGAGCGGTTCCGGCTGGTCTGAGAGAGGCATCGGCCCTCTTGCCCGCTGTTCGCCGCACGACGCAGTCTTTGACAGTGATAATATGATGAGCGTGGTTTATTTTTATTATGTTCCTCCTGACGGCTGGAAACAAGGCCAGTTAAGATTAGCTGTCGATATCGGCGACAAATTTAACAGAACAGTAATCGAGCCTAACGGCTATTATCCGTCTGCGTCGCTCGCGGCCGACAGTAATGAGACTCTGCATCTGAGCTATTATGACGGAAATAACGAGCTGCTGGTCTACGCTGTGCAGAACGGTGATTCCTGGGACCGATATACAATCGAAAATGTTGGTGGTGTATCTGACTCTTACGGTGCTATTAGTCTGGCCATAGACAGCCACGACCTGCCGCACATAAGCTACTATAAATTTGCAACCTCCGACCTGAAATACGCACACTGGAACGGCGCAGACTGGCTGATACAAACTGTAGACAGCCTCGACAACGTGGGTAATTATTCGTCGCTGGCTCTGGATTCACACGACAATCCACGAATCGCCTATCGGGACACTTCCAACAGAGCACTGAAATACGCATCGTTTGACGGTTCATCCTGGCAAATCGAATTAGTGGATGACAAGGACTCATCAGGCAGGCTCGCCAGCCTTGCACTGGATAGTCACGACAGGCCCTGCATTAGTCACTTTGACGGTTATCCGAATAACGACATCCGCTACGCCACTTTAGCAGGCGAATGTGGTGACCTCCAGCATCCTATTCTGCCCGGTGACATCGACGAAAACTGCTATATCGATTTCAACGATTTCAGCAGATTCGCCTCATGGTGGCTGTTAAGCAGCTGCGCTGATTGCAACAATTGCCAGGGCGGAGATTTCGATAAGACAGGAACAGTTGATGCGAATGACTTATCCGCTTTATGCTCGAACTGGCTTAGATATACCGGCCTATAGGTTTACGACATTAACTGCGTCCCCTGCTCCGCTTATCCATAAACAGGATGATTTTTTTGAACTTATCGGCCGGCAATGAATCTTTGAGCATCTTGCGGACCTGACTAAGAGCCGTTCTCTGTGTCGTATGCGTCACTATTATGTGTTCGTTATTCATGTCGCTCAACAGTTTTGCCAGCTCATCGACATGCATATGTTTGCCGACATCGGCCCTGGCCTTGTGCTGGTCTTCGTAGAAGGTGCATTCGGTAATCAGAATTTTGCTCTGCGCTACATAATCCAGCTTTGAAAAATCCACGTACTGGGTATCGCCGAGATAAGTTGCTATTGGAATTTCTATCGGATTATCGATTTGCACGCCCTGTTTTTTCAACTCGACTATCTGCTTGCTCGTAAGTTTCGCATACTCGGGCTTAATTTTTTTGCGTTTTTCAAGTACCGTATAGCCCACCGAACCCCTGCTGTGCTTTGTGGGGAAAACTCGAGTGAAGAGATTCGGCTTTATTGGATACTCGTCGCCGGGTTTAACACCCACAAGTTTGGCCGGAATTTTACTACCGTCAAGCTCGCTCCAGGCGTCAATAATCTGTTCGATTGGTCTGAGCAGATTATTCGGGACCAAAATTGTGCCCGGCGATTGGCCGCAGAAATTACGATGCGAAAGATAATACGCAATGCCGGCGGCGTGGTCGATATGGCCGTGAGTCAGCAAAACATTGTTTATCGAGATGACCTGGTCCGGGGCTTTGCCTATATCAAAGCAGACGTCAAGCTGTGGCATCGCGATAACCGTCTCTTCGGCGGCGACCGAATAGCCGATTATCTCAAGCTCATCAATCTTTATCTTTACCAGATTATGGCTGGGCATATTAATCTTTCTCAGTAAAAAATCTCAGAACCCAATGGTAGAAATACAAACA
>JASFHM010000188.1:0-3718 GCA_050123215.1 Phycisphaerales bacterium
TTATCGACCATTTATAGCATTGAAGGCTTGAGTATAATGATACTAGGACTTTGCCAACTCTTCAACACTCCTTTTCACAAATATGTATTATTGAAGTAACTCTGAGATTAGTAAAATCTGATATGCGATAAAAGGAGATGTACGTTTCTAAGACTGCTTAAAACCCTGAGTTAAATGTTATGACATTAGTAATTTTTTTATCTCCAATGTGGACATCTGTAATCTTCCGCAGAACTCAACAGCCGCTATGTCGAGTATATAATCGGCCCAGCACAATATTAATTTGTAGTCTCCTTGTTTTTACTTCGTTAATTCCTCAATCTTTGCTTTCAGTTGCTTGTTTTCATCCTGCAGTCTCTGCGATTCTTCCATTAATGTATTTGTAAGTTCATCCTGAAAAAGTTTGATGGCTTCTTTCTCTGCTTGTAACTTGAGTCCTTCTTTTTCCTCTTCGCACTTGTCGAGCAGAGACTGCTTCTGGGCTAGTTCTTTTTGGTGTCTTTTTTCCATGTCCGCCATTTGTTTCTTAAGTTCTATATTTTCTGCAGCGTAGAGTCTCTCTTGCTTAGCACTCGAAGTTGGTTCCGGCTCACATCCCGCGACCAGTATCACGGCACTACAGACGGTGACAATGGCTATAGTTGTAATAACAAATTCTCTCATACAGATATCCTTTCAAATATATATTTCCTTGTTGGATGAGTTGGGTAGTAATATAGCAAATCAGACTTTACTGTCAATCTCTAAAGTCTATTCGAACAGTGCCTTTAGTTGTTCTTTTTTTGCTGCATTTATTTTTTTGGGCTCGGTCCATACCGCCAACTCGAGGCTTTTTCTGCAGTGGCAGTCTTCGCATAGCAGAGAATTACTACCTTCGAGCACCGCCGTTATAAGCTTAATACAATTGTCGGTAGCCGTCTTAAGATTAGAGATAATTTCCTGCAGCAACGTTTGCTTATCCTTACCCGCCTCATGCTCACGCCAGCAGTCGTAATCGCTGACCAAAGCTACCATCGCAGAGCACATTTGAGCCTCTCTTGCCAATTTTGCCTCCGGCAGGGCGGTCATACCTATCAAGTCTCCGCCCCATGACCTATGCATTAGTGACTCTGCGCGACTTGAGAACTGTGGCCCTTCCATACATACGTATGTTCCACCCTGATGAGATTTGATACCGGCAGACTGAGCTGCTTCTTGAATTATATCGCTCAGCCGGCTGCACGTCGGATGGGCGAACTCGCAGTGTACCGCACCATAGTCCTCGAAGAATGTGCTTTGTCTTTTGAAGGTTTTATCGATGAACTGGTCGACTATCACCAAATCGCCGGGAGCGTTTTTCTCTTGCAACGACCCTACAGCTCCTGTACTAATCAGCACCTTAGCGCCAAGGCTTTTTAATGCAAATACATTAGCTGCAAACGGCACTTCGCTGGGCGATAATTTATGCCCCGCTCCATGACGGTTTATGAATGCGATTTTGTTCGGCCCCATATTGCCGATGAGGATACTGTCACTGCATTTACCGAAAGGGGTATCCACGTTCTGTTTCTCAAAGCCGGACAAATGCCCAAGAAGCTCATCCCCGAATCCGGTTCCGCCTATTACTCCAATTAGTCCTTCTGTCATTATTGGGGGTCCTCTACAAATCTTGCCGATATATTAGCCGTTTGGCGCATCTTTACAACTGTTTTATGGCCTGGGCCGAATCATCTTGTATAATCTTCGACATGAATCCTGCGGATACTGTAAAGCGAAAGGCCATTGATTTGGGTTTTGATTTAGTCGGTATTACCGATGCTGCCGCTATCGATGCCGGGCATATCGAGTCTTTCGAGAACTGGCTGCGGGCCGGTTTTGCCGGACAGATGGGCTACATGCACCGTAATTTAGGAGAACGCTTCAATCCCACGGCGTTATTTGAAGGTGCACATTCGGTCGTAGTCGTCGCGTTAAATTATAAACCAAGTGAGATTTCTGACGATGCTGTTAAGGTGGATAAATATACAGGCCGAATTGCCCACTATGCCCGGTATGTGGATTATCATATTTTCATCAAAAGCCTTTTGAGGCAGCTTGCGGACTTTATCACTTCCGAAATCGACGAACAAGCTCGTTTCAAGCTATGTGTGGATTCTGTTCCATTGGCCGAAAGGGCATTGGCGCAAAGAGCAGGTCTCGGATTTATAGGCAAAAACCGTATGCTAATCAATACGCAGCTTGGCCCGGAAATACTGTTGGGCGAGCTAATTACTACCGCCCAATTGGAAACGGATAAGCCTGTTGAACAAAACTGTGAAAAGTGCAATAAATGCGTCGAAGCCTGTCCGACCGGTGCTTTAAGAGCCGACGGCCGCTTTGATGCCGCTAAGTGCATAAGTTACCTAACCATTGAACATGCCGGTGACATCAAGCCTAGTTTAGCCCACAATATGAACGACCAGTTGTTTGGCTGTGACAAGTGTATCCTTGCCTGTCCATATTATTACAAAGCTCCTGTTTGTACGAACAAACACTTTAAGTATTATCCGCAAAACAGTTATTTGAATTTGGAGACCATATTGGCAATGACCGAAGATGATTTTGATAATAGGTTCCGGAATTCTCCGATACACCGCAGTGGTCTGGATATGCTAAAGAGAAATACGCAGATATGTCTTGATAATATTGTCGGCTTCCCTGCCGGAGCCGGCTAAAAGGTGATTTTGAAATCTACGTATTGACCGTTGTAAGGAACATCGTTTTCCTGGGTTTCTCTGATACTTCCCTGGAAGGTCTCCTGGATGTCATCGATACAGTCCGCTATATCTTTCAAGTTGCCCTGTGCCAGCATCTCGACTGAACCGTTCGGAAGATTTCTTACGAATCCGGTAAGCTCGTAGCGACTTGCAATTCTCAGGGCCGTAAATCGAAAGCCGACTCCCTGAACCCTGCCGGCGAATATTATATGTTTTCCAATCTGGTCCATTGTCAATCTTGATGAAACCCGCGCCTCAGGTTATCTGGAATCTAACTGGTTATTAATGAACATTTAGACTTTTGGTGAATATTTTATAGTTCAGATATACTTTTGGCAAGACGAGTTTGTTAACCTGGATTTGCCTTCAATAGCAGGTTGAATTAAGGTATAATCCCGATTTTGATTTTTCGCGATGAATTATTATGCCGAGAAAGAGTAAAAGCCAAATTGAAAGAGACGAGCAGCTCTACCAGTTAACTACCTTGGTAGCCGGAGAGTTCTCGCTGCAGGAGGTGCTGGACCGTTTGGCCGAGGCCGCTGTTAAGGTTACTAAGGTCAAGGCCTGTTCTATTCGCCTTTTGGATGAGGAGTCCGGCGACTTGAAGATGCGCAGCACTTACGGTCTGAGTGAAGAATATCGCAACAAGGGTGTCGTTTCCAAGGATGACCCTGTCATCAAGGCTGCTTTTGAAGGTGAAGCCATTATCCTTGATGATATGCGGGTTGACGGCCGAGTCAGATATCGTGAAGCCGCTGAAAAAGAGGGACTGGTTAGCCAGTTGACCGTCGCCATGAGATTTAAAGATGAAGACATTGGTGTACTCAGGCTGTATAGTCCCAAGCCGAAGCATTTTTATGAAGATGATATCAAGCTCGCTCGTTCTGTTGCTTCGCAATGTGCGGTCGCCATCACGAATGCCCGCCTGTATGGCCGGGCAATCGAAGGGGCGCGAGTCACCGAACAAATGCGCCTTGCTGGCA
>JASFHM010000189.1:0-3703 GCA_050123215.1 Phycisphaerales bacterium
TACAAATTCTTACCTTATATTACTGGAACCTTAGTAAAGCCAAAACCTTGGCCCTATTATCACAAAGAATGCTCACAACTGCATGGCTGCATTATCACAATAATATCACCAAAAACCGTCGCCATAACATGAACTGTTTTAAAAACAGCGCTTTTTTAAGACTTTTGATTTTAGTATATCCCCCTGCCCTCCACCTTGAGAACGTGTTTACCGCAAGACAAGCCACCGAAAAGAAATTAGATAACCCAGCAAATCAGAGATTTTGTACTTCCACCCCAACTTGCTTTATTATCTCTTTACAGTCCATTTTTTCAGTCAATCCCCATGCCTTTGCGCAGGCCAGTTTAACAGCAGTTTGGAGTCGCGGGCAAATATCAAGTTCAGGTTCGCAGATAAAACCGGCAAGCAAATAATCCCCACAAGAAACAGTATTGATAACCTTATAACCTGATGGCTTGGCATAACAGTGAATTGCCCGGTCTTTAGTAATAACCAAAGCACCTTTATCGCCCATACTCACTAAAATGGTATCAATTTTACTACAAAGGGTTCGTGCGGCATTAACAATAGAAATTTTGTCATCGCCGAAAGTTTGGCCAAGTAATTGTGACAATTCTTCCAAATTAGGTTTAATCATACTGATTCGGCGTAGCTCTGCAATCCTGGTCAAGGCCGTTTCGGATGTGTCAATAATGAGGTTTGCCCCTTTTTCAATTATGTCCTTCATAATTTCCAGACAGTTATCCAATAACGGTCCTTCCGGCATAGAGCCCGCAAACACAACCGTCGCTCCGGAGTCGACTATTTCATCCAGATCGCTTTTCAGACGTTCAAGATTATCAACAGTTGCAAGAGCACTTTGGGCTCGAAGATGAATTTCCCGATTTCCTTTGGTGTCAACGATTGTGATATTCTGTCTTGTTTTACCCTCCACCACCGTCATTTTAAGATTAATAAAATCACTAACGGTGGATAGCCCTTCAACCAATTGCTGGTAATCACTCTTACCCCATAAACCCGCAGCAGTCGACTTCACCGACATTTTCGCCAGAGTTTTTGATACATTAAGAGGTTTCCCAGCGGGGACTATTGTCTGAGAAGAAACAACCTTATGCTGACCCCAGTCGATGCCATCAACATAATTCGTAATATCCCATACAGGACAAATACCGACTGTTACTATTAGGCTATTCACGGGTTAATCTTTAAATAATCCTTCCAACAACGGCTGACGAACAACTTCTTTACCACGATGAAACCAGTTGTACGTTGTCAGCAAAAGTGAGACAAAGAGCACTATAGATTAGGAGACGGTTTCGGCTCCGGTTCCCATAATTTTACTGTTATATTCCTTACGTTCAAGCATTGTTTTGGTTTTCAATTCGGTACGCTTTTCAAACTTGGTATCGAACTGCCGGAGGCAGAGGATAACGTAAGATATTTTTCGCTTTTTTGGGAAGTTAAAAAAGAAGTCCTTCAAAAAGGTCGATTGAAAAATCTTTATTAACCCTATTTGAAGGACCAAACATGAGTAAAAACCAACAAGACGAATCGGTACAATCAGAGAAGAACTTTAGTAATGTTATTAAAATTAATGAGGCTCAAGTCAAAAATCATCTGGGCAACCTGGTTCGAAAGAGCGTGGAGGAAACACTCAATGACATGCTGGACGCGGAAGCTCAGCAATTATGTAATGCGGCTCGATATGAGCGCTCACAGGCCAGGAAGGACAATCGAGCGGGTTACTATAAGCGCAAGCTTCATACAGGAAGTGGCCAGGTGGAGTTGAAGATGCCCAAGTTACGATACGCCACATTTGAAACAGCTATTATCGAGCGATATAGACGCCGAGAGTCTTCTGTGGAAGAAGCATTGATGCAGATGTATCTTGCCGGAGTGTCCGTTCGCAGGGTTGAGGACATCACAGAAGCTCTGTGGGGCATGAAGGTGAGTGCTTCTACGGTCAGTCAGTTAAACCAGAAGATGTATGAGCGAATAGAACGCTGGCGTAGTCAGCCCATCAAGGGCGAATATCCATATCTGTATCTGGATGGTATTTGCTTAAAGCGTAGCTGGGCTGGTGAGGTTCGCAACGTTTCGGTATTAGTTGCGGTGGGCGTAGGAACAGACGGTTTTCGCGAGATACTCGGCATTGTCGAAGGCGCAAAGGAAGATAAAGAAGGCTGGACTAACTTTCTCAGACATCTAACACAAAGGGGTCTAAAAGGCGTTACACTTGTCATTTCCGACAAGTGTATAGGCCTGGTGGAATCGGCAGAGCAGTTCTTCCCGGATGCTTACTGGCAGAGATGCTGTGTGCATTTCTACAGGAACATTTTATCTGATGTGCCGAGGCCGAAGATGAAAGAAGTCGCTACCATGCTTAAAGCCATTCATGCCCAGGAAGATATTGATTCAGCCAGAGATAAAGCCAACGCCGTAGCTGACAAACTTGAAAGTATGAAGCTGAGAAAAGCTGCCGAGAAGATTCGCACTGATGGCCATGAGACTTTCAGTTATTACCATTTTCCTTGCGAACACTGGCGTCAGATTCGCACGAATAATATGCTTGAAAGGGTCATGAGAGAAATTCGTCGCAGAACCAGAGTTGTTGGTTGTTTCCCGGATGGCAACTCAGCTTTGATGTTAGCCGCTGCCAGACTTAGGCATATAGCTGGCACTAAGTGGGGCTTGCGAAGATATATGAATATGAAAAGACTGAAAGAAATGGAGACCGAACAAGCTGTGAGGCCCGATAAAAAAATTGCCTGCCCCTCGGGCCAGGCAGTAGCTTAACCGAGTGACCTTATGAAGGATTTAAGAAAAAGCGAAAGATTTGTTGCACTACCTAATCTGTGACAACGGATTTCAGGCAATGGTTATTAGTCGGTGTGGCAAATTCATTTGTAGGGAGGCTAAAATCTTTGGCTGATAGGCATCGAAGATGCCGGACAAATCCTCTTCGTGGTGAATATATCCCGTTATCCTCTCTGAAAAACAGTGTTAATCAGTGTCTAAGAATAATTTGAAATGTGCAATCTGTAATTTGAAATCATCTTCCTCTGTGGCTTTGTGTTAATTCGTGTTCATTTGTGGTTTATATCTCTGCGTTAACCATCGCAATCTGCGTCAAAACTATCCTCTCAATCCTGCTTGTCCGCCGTAGCTTTAGCGTAGGCGGGTTATCCTGTCTAAAAAATAATCCGTGCAAATCTGTGTCTAAAGATATTTTGTGTTTATTCGTGTCAATTCGTGGTTTATATCTCTGCGTTAACCAGCGCAATCTGCGTCAAAACTATCCTCTTAATCCTGCTTGTCCGCCGTAGCTTTAGCGTAGGCGGGTTATCCCGTCTGAAAATCCGTGCAAATCTGTGTCAATCTGTGGTTGATAAATAGAAAATAGTAAATTAAAAATAGTAAATTGAAATCCCTCTGTGTACTCTGCACCCCACTGCTTCGCTTTGCGAAGCAACGCGTGGGGGCGTGTGACCTCTGTGGCTGAATTGAAATAGGAACAGCATCGCGCAGCGATTCCACCTTCTTTTACCTCCGTCTCAAAACACTTTACAATTTATCTAAACGGCCTGACTTTTCGTCAGCTTCTCTTCTGGAAGCGACTCTGCCTTAATTCATCGAGATACTTTGCCGCAGCATCTTTACCGCCTAATCCAAACGCAAGAGCCAGGGCAAGGCAAATGCCGCC
>JASFHM010000190.1:0-3671 GCA_050123215.1 Phycisphaerales bacterium
CTTGCTAGGAAAATCGGCTTTAAGACAATAAGTTTTTATACTAACGGCACATTTCCCATTGAGAGTTCCGCTGATGTCATTTTTGTAAGCCTTGACGGACTTAAAGAAACTAATAATTATCTAAGAGGTAATATCTTCGACAAGGTCTTACAGAATATAAAAAATTCATCTCACAAAAACATAAATATCAATTTTACAATCAATAAAATCAACTGTGAGCAATTAAAGCCATTCTGCGAATACATCGAAACCATTAAAAATATAAAAGGTGTATTTTTCTATTTCCACACCCCTTACTACGGGATAGACGAACTGTTTTTGAATCTTGAGGGAAGAAGAAAAATTATCAAACAGATCTTACAGTTAAAAAGAAATGGGGCAAAAATATTAAACTCTTCCGCCTGTTTGAAAATGGTTTATCGAGACAACTGGAAAAGACCGTCAAAACTTTGTTATGTCTACGATAAAAACAAACTGTTCGAATGCTGCCGTGCTATCGGCTCCGACCAGACATGCAGGGAATGCGGTTATCTTGGCTACCCAGAAATTATTTCAATATTAAAACTAAGACCGAGTTCGATAATCGCAGCGATGAATTACCTACCAAGTAATACTCCAAAAGCAATTAGGTGACAACTTGAGAAATATGTTTTCAAAATTCGTTCGGTGGTATTTAACCGGTTCGGAGTCGGACTACCGATTCCTGCCGGTACGCCAGCCAGCACTAGACGATATCAGGCAGACAAATTTATACATACACATTCCTTTCTGCCGGAGCTTATGCCCTTACTGTCCCTACAATAAGATAAGATATGACAGTTCACTTGTAAGACCGTATGTAGATGCCCTTCTGGCTGAGGTCGAACTCTACTACAAAAAACTCGGAAACATCGAAGTGTCATCGATATATATCGGAGGCGGCACTCCAACACTGTTGATTGACCAGCTTCCTGAAGTTATCGAAAAAATCTGTAGTTGCTTCAAAGTGAATGGCGACATTTGCATTGAAACAAATCCGGATAACATTGGTGTCGACACTGCAAATAAAATGAAACAAATGAACGTCAGACTGGTAAGCCTCGGCATTCAAAGTTTTAATGACAGATTGCTCAAACTAATTGGCAGAAAGTATCCATCTTCAATTCTCAATCCGGTGATAAAACAAATAATCGCTCAGGATTTTGAAACAGTAAATGCCGATCTCATCTTCGCACTGCCGCAACAAAGTCTCGATGAGCTAAGAGATGACTTACAGAAAGCTGTCGACTCCGGAATAGAACAAATAACATGCTATCCACTGTTTACTTTTCCTTATACCAGCGTCGGCAAATATAGGCGGCTGAAGAAAATCGCAATGCCCGGCTTGTCCCGCAGATTCAGGCACTATCGTTTAATAGAAAACTTTCTATATTCAGCCGGTTACCACAGGGTTTCGGTATGGAGCTATAAGAAAAACGGCTCTGCGAGATTCTCATCTGTTACTAGAGACGGTTATATCGGATTTGGTGCCGGGGCTACATCCCACACACCACAGGCGATGACTGTAAACACCTTCTCAGTTAATGAATATATCGAAAGCTGCACAGTCGGTCGTTTTGCAACAGCTCTGCAAATGAACTTGAACAAGAAAATGCAAAGTTACCTTTGGCTCTATTGGCGAATGTATGATACCTATATTTCCAAAGCTGCACTTAACAAAGAGTTCAGTCAAAACGATACGAAGCTTAGACAACTGTTGCAACTGCTCCGATGTCTCGGCATGATTGAGGAAGATAGCGATAGTTACAAACTCAATGACCGCGGAGCATTTTGGATACATCTTTTACAAAATTACTTCGCACTTGAACACATTAATAAAATATGGACTATAGCCAAGCAAGCCCCCTGGCCCGGAGAAATAGCACTATGAACAAAAGCCAGATTTTGCTCACAGTTATGGTTGGTCCAGAATTAAGCCAATGAGAAAGTTACAACCAACAATTCGAATATTATGTTGGATAACAAAGATACTCGGAATGCTCTTGTTATTGCTGGTTATGGCAATAGCCATCGGGGAAAGTATCTCAGAAGGACTGCCGAATCCCTTAAAGCAGCCGCCGGAAGTTCAGGCCGAGTTTGCGGGTATGTTTGCTATTCTGATTGGTATGATAGTCGGTCTCAAATGGCCGAGACTGGCAGCTGCGATGATTTTAGCAGGAATGGCGATTTTTCATGTTATTGAAAGCAAGCTTTGGATTAACTGGGTGTTCGGTCTGTTTGATTTGACGGGTCTATTGTACTTAGTCAGTGGAGATATTGCCATGAAAGGAAAACAAAAACTATCCGCCAGAATCATTACCTTACTGGCAATAGCTTTAATTATTGTATTTGCCTCGGCGGCAGCGTATGCAGCCAAAAGATTCACGCCGACAAATAAGCTCGGTCTGCAATTTGTTAATGAATCACCTTCGGCAAAATATATGGTTATCGTGACACACGGCTGGGTTGAAAAAGGCAAAGGTAAATGGCCGCAGGACATGGCCAATGCGATAAGCCGGCGGGTCGATGTAAACGACTGGCTCTGCGGTTATTTCGATTGGTCGAAAGGTGCCGCCACAATTGACCCGACAGATGCGGCACAATATGCAAAAGATATCTCAGGCGCAACAATCGCCGGACAAATCCTGGCACTGCCTAATAAATTCGAGCACATTCATCTAATCGGACATTCCAGCGGATGCTGGGCGATAAGCGAAGCAGCAAAAATACTCGTCAACCAAACTGATGCAGATATTCATCTTACTTTTTTCGATGCTTTTATCCCTTCGGACTGGTCGCAGGAATCACTCGGTAACATTAACGCACCAAACGATGTGAACTTCTGGGCCGACCATTATTTCACTCGCGATTATACACTCAAATGGACCGAGCAGAAATTAGACCATGCGCACAACATCGACGTAACCGAAGTCGACCAGTTGATTAAAGACCACAACTTTCCCTGGAAGTGGTACTACGCCACAATCACCGGAACATTTCCAAAATGGAGCCTGATAGACGACAGCAAACTCGTAACAGATGCAAATGGAATCGAGTACGGCTTTGCCCGCAGCCTCGAGAGCGGTGATGTAAATAACTGGAGCAAAAGTTTGTTGCTCGAAATGGGAAATGACGCTGTAAAGCTGAAAAATCACGATAAATCCTCTATTGAGAACAAGTGATTACATAGAGAGTTTTGAATTTAGCATCTTTGCATTATAATTGCCGGATAAACCGTCATGAAAAGCTCACTTATAAAATCAAATCTCTCATTTGTGTGGTTCAATGTCACGCAGTTTCTCGGTGCGCTTAACGATAACATATTCAAGCTGCTGGTAGTGTATTATCTCATCGGTTCGGGCGGAGCGGAACAGGCTAACCGTGCCCAGCCCATTGCCCAGGGCATCAGCGTTTTGCCGTTTATTTTATTGCTGGCCTATGCCGGTCGCTTGGCTGACAAACACAGTAAAAGAAATCTTATCATCTGGTGCAAAGCGGCCGAGCTTGTCGTAATGTTTTTGGCGGTGCTTGCATTCTGGACAAATGCCCCGATTGCTCTCGGTGCAGTTTTGCTTTTGATGTACTCGCAGAGCGCATTTTTCTCTCCGAACAAATATGGAATAATCTGTGAACTGGTCGAACCTCACCAGGTC
>JASFHM010000191.1:0-3668 GCA_050123215.1 Phycisphaerales bacterium
TTCGAATCATACGTCACAATCACAGGCAACTCATCAACTTCCAGCCGTCTAATTGCCTCTGTCCCCAAATTCTCATAGGCGATAATCTCACAGGATACGATATGTTTGCTAAGTAACGCTCCCGCTCCGCCAATCGCTCCGAAATGCACCGCACCATATTGTTTTAGTGAGTCCCTGACCTGCCGGGACCGATAGCCCTTGCCTATCATTGCCCTTAGGCCACCAGCAATAAGCCTGGGGCTAAATGCATCCATTCTCGAGGCAGTCGTCGGTCCGGCCGAACCGATTATTTTGCCAGGTCGGGCAGGGGTAGGCCCAAGAAAATATACCACCGCCCCTTCAAGCTCGAACGGAAGAGATTCGCCGGCTTCCAAGGCTGCACAAAGTCTTTTATGAGCCATGTCCCGGGCAGTATACACAACGCCGCTTAGACGTATCTGCTGGCCTGCTTTGAGCGAGCGAATATCGGATTCACTCAAGGGTGTCTGTAATAATTTCACTTCGTTCATAAAAACCGACCCATATCAAACCTACATTTACATACTATATTAGCCGTCGGGCCGATTGAAAAGCTCAAAAGCGCGCAATTTCTCCGCCCCATTCTCCGAAAGAAAATCGTCAGCCATGCCTGAGATTGCCGCTGTTAGGCCTGAATCTTCTCGATTTGGACCTGAAGGTATTTTTGGCGATGGCCAATTCGCCGCTTGCTGGCCTTTCTCCTGCGAAAAGTCATCGGGTAAAGCTTGGGCCCTTTAATCACAGCATCGTCGGCAGTGGTGCCGAAGGACGCCACGACTTTTGCTCCATCTATATAAGGTGTGCCAACCTTGATATTCTTGCCGTCGGCCACAAACAGGACCTTATCTAACTTGATTGTTTGTGCATCCGGTGCGACATCGATAAGTTCAATATCGATTGAATCGCCTTCGGCGACTTTGTATTGCTTCGAGCCTTGTTCAATAATCGCGTACATCAGACTTCTCCTTGGGGTCTAACACTCGTAATATTCTATCGAACCGCGGATTTTAAGGCTCCTGAGGGGTTTTGTAAAGCAAAATTGTCACATAAAATCAGAAGTACCGCTCATAATTTCGGCAAAATTTTTGGAAATCTCTCAAAAATCCCCTTGACAAAGTTAGGCAAAGCTTATATTTTTAGGTAAGGCTAACTTTTTAGGATTCAGTATGGACATAAATATCGCCGGACAATTAAGTGCCAGCTTAGAAGATTACCTCGAGGCCATATTTCAATTGGTTTCTTCCAAGGGGGCGGCTCGAACACGGGATATCGCCCGAAAGCTCGGTGTAAAGGCGGCATCTGTAACCGGCGCCCTGCGAACCCTTGCAGATAAAAGGTATATAAATTACCAGCCCTATGAGGCAGTCACGTTAACCTCTGCGGGTATGGAGCAGGCCAGGAAGATAATCAGAAGGCATGAAGTCTTAAGAGATTTTTTCGTAAATGTTCTGGGAATTAAAGAAAGAATAGCTGAAGAAGGAGCATGCAAACTCGAACACGGCATACCAAAACAGATACTGGACAGGCTTATAGAGTTTGTGGAATTTACAGAGACCTGCCCTCGCGGCGGTAAAGACTGGATAGAAAATTTTATCCATCAGTGTAATACCAGCAAAGAACGAAACTGTAGTTTGTGTATCGAAGCAAATTCACGGAAATTCAAAGAGGGAAAAATGACAGAATCAACCAACCAAGAAATTACCCTTGCTGATTTAAAACCTAAAGACAAGGCACTTGTTATTAAAATCAGCAAGCGAGGCCCGGTGACTAAACGCCTTGCCGATATGGGGGTAGGACGAGGAGCTTTGGTCGAGATCGAGCGCATCGCCCCACTCGGAGACCCGATTGAAATCAAAGTGAGAGGTTATCATCTTTCCGTAAGAAAATCAGAAGCTGAGAATATCGAAGTGGAGAGAAAGTAAAAATTTTTTACCCCCTAAGTTAGGCTAAGCTAACTTGCTGAGGAACATCAAAAATATGGAATCAAAGAAACTTACCGTAGCTGTGGCAGGTAATCCAAACAGCGGAAAGACGACTATCTTTAACGCTTTGACCGGTGCTCGTCAGCATGTCGGCAATTATCCGGGCGTTACTGTCGAGAAAAAAGAAGGTTTCCGCATTCATAAAGGCTATGAAATACGCTTCGTAGACCTGCCCGGTACTTACAGTCTTGCAGCATATTCGACCGAAGAAATCGTAGCCCGTAATTTTATTATTGACGAGCATCCCGATGTTGTGGTTGATATTATCGACAGTTCCAATCTCGAACGCAATTTATATCTTGCAGTTCAGATTCTCGAAATGAATATGCCGTTGGTACTGGCATTTAATATGAGTGACATTGCCGAGCAAAAAGGAGTCAGCTTCGATAATCAGCAACTCTGTGATTTTTTTCATGCTCCGATAGTTCACACTGTAGGAAACAAAGCTAAAGGGCTGAATGACCTGCTCGATGCTATTGTAGAAACTGCACAGAAACCACCGAGTTGTACTGACCATATTTTGAATTACGGCGATGAAATCGAACAGGAACTTAAAAAAACAGAAGAACTTGTCGACCGTGAGCACAACCTGGCTCAGAAATACGGTCATCGATGGCTTGCTTTAAAACTGCTGGAGCAGGACAAAGAAATTCTCGCCAAGGGACATAATAAAGAAGTTGTCGATACTGTTGCTGCAAGCGTGGAACATCTGGCTAAAATTTTCGGCGATGAGCCGGAAATCGTAATCGCCGACAAAAGATACGGCTTCATATCAGGTGCCTGCCAGGAATCTGTCAAAAGCTCGGTCGAGTTGAGACATTCCGGCAGTGACATGGCAGATAAGGTTATTCTTAATCGTATTCTGGGTCTGCCTATATTCGCGGGATTAATGTATCTGGTATTTAAACTGACCTTCTTGGTTGGCGACCCGATGATGGGCTGGATTGAAAGTCTTTTCGGGTGGACAGCCGATGCTATCACCAGTTTATGGCCGGAGGGCTCCGAAAGTGTGCTTCAGTCCCTTATTGTGGATGGGATTATCGGTGGAGTCGGCGGGGTAATTGTTTTTCTGCCGAATATCCTGCTTTTATTTTTAGCTATAGCGATACTGGAAGATTCCGGGTACATGGCCAGAGCTGCTTTTATAATGGACCGTGTAATGCATAAAATCGGTCTGCATGGCAAAAGTTTTATACCGATGCTTATAGGTTTCGGCTGCTCGATACCCGCGATTATGGGGACACGAGTTCTCGAGAACAGGCAGAGCCGGCTGACAACGATAATGGTCATCCCGCTTATGAGCTGCGGAGCGAGATTGCCGATTTATGCGCTGATTATCCCTGCCTTTTTTGCACCGAAGTGGCATGGACTTATGCTATGGCTGATTTACGTAATCGGAATAGTATTAGCTATCGTTTGCACAAAGTTACTAAGACAAACACTCTTCAAGGGTGAAACAATTCCGTTTGTTATGGAGCTTCCGCCCTACCGTATTCCGACATTGAGAGGAATATTGACTCATATGTGGGAAAGAAGCTGGCTGTATTTGAAAAAGGCAGGAACCATCATTCTTGCTATATCAATTTTACTATGGGCGGCAACCAGCTATCCGAAACCGGACGAATCAGAATTGGCTGGTCTCGACGAGCAGCAGGCACAGCAGGCGGA
>JASFHM010000192.1:0-3663 GCA_050123215.1 Phycisphaerales bacterium
CGGAGACCTCAAAGGCAAAAGAGTTTTAGTAACCGGTTCCAGCAGCGGTATCGGCCGGGCTGCCGCTGTTATGTTCGCCGAGCAGGGCTGCTTCGTCGGCGTCCATTACTTTAGAACAAAAGACGGCGCAGAAAAGACTTTGGCCGATGTAAAGAAACACAGCGACGGCTGTATCCTCTGCGCCGATGCCCGCGATGAAAAACAGGTCAATGAAATGGTAAAACAGTTCGCCGATACCGCAGGCCGAATCGATATACTTATAAACAACGCTGGCACGATGGTCGCAAGACAGAACTTCGAAGATGCAACCGTCCAGTACCATGACGATGTCTACGCCACGAATGTCCGCAGCGTATTTCTCGTCACCCGTGCCGCGTTACCTTATCTTAAAAAGAGTAATGGTAACATCGTCAACATCGGCTCAATCGCAGGCCACACCGGAGGCGGAGGCGGCTCGGGAATGTACGCCGGCGCAAAAGCCGCCGTCGCAACTGAAACAATTTCAATGGCCAAAGAGTTCGCGCCCTATGGTATCCGCGTCAATAGCATCCTGCCCGGTATGGTTGAGACCCGATTCCACGAGCAGTACAGCACCCCCGAACGCGTAAAAAAAGTTGCCCAGCAAACCCCGTTAAAAAGAAACGCTGCGTCCGAAGACATCGCAAAAGCCATTTTGTTTTTAGCCTCCGGTGATGCAGCAGGCTTTATTACCGGCGAATACATCGCCGTCAACGGCGGCTCATACATGCGAGCATGAACAGATGTTTTCTGCCTGTCGTAGTTGTTATTTCTAAGCATTTATGTTATAATCATCTTTCCGTTAGGGGTGTTGATTAGTCGATGTAAGTCTGTGGTTGAAATTACATGAAAACAGCCAACAGAATAGTAATGACAGTAACGGGCCTTGTCCTTATCGTCGCTGCATTTCTAAAGGCCCATCAGCTTCTTACCGAGCCGATTATCAGCAAAGGCTTCTGGGAGTCCTGGGCGTTCTTTGTCATCCAGATACCGCTCGAATTAGGTCTTGGCATCTGGCTGGTTTCGGGCTTGTTCAAAAAGGCCGGCTGGCTCCTCGCAACAATCGCCTTCGCAGGCTTTATCGGTGTGACATTCTATAAAAGCATCACCGGCCAGGCCTCGTGCGGCTGTTTCGGACGAGTCACAGTCAACCCCTGGATTACGTTATTTGCCATGGACGTACCTTTGTTCTTATTGCTTGCAATCTTTCGCCCGAAGGGCGAAAAACTCCTGCCGCCGCCTTGGCCGCATCCCACCCACTTTTTCGTCGTCGCAATACTGACTGCTCTGATACTTGGTGCGCTTGTCCCGACCCTTATTTTCAACAAACCCCCCGATATGGGAGCCGACTATATAGTGATAAAACCCGACACGTGGACAACTACTCTAACAACGACTAATGACATAAAACCTGTCGTTCCTACTGAGCCGAATCAACCTGTCCGGGTTACCGAGCCCAATGCGCAGCACGCAGAACGCGGTACGCAGAACGAAATATCTGCTCCGCCGCCGCAGGCTGAGTTGCCCCAGTGGAAACTCATGCTTGAGCACGTTGATATAGTTGACGAAATTAGTTCGGGCGTCGTCGTTGTTCTTTTCTATCATTATGACTGTCCCGACTGTCGCGAAGCTATCCCGCTCTACGAACAGTACAGCCAGCAGCTTGCCTCCGACGACCAGGTTCGCTTTGCCTTCATCAATGCCCCGCCTTACAGCGACGACTCCGAAGACATCGTCTCACCCGATACCTCCGCTATCCTTGGCATGCTCGACGACTCTCGCGACTGGATTTTCGAGACGCCTTTGATATTCCTGCTTCGTGACGGGGATTTAATTCGATGGTGGCAGGTCGAATATCCCGACCTCGATACGCTCTTGAATACGATTATTACCGCCCATTAGCGGATAACTCTTGAAATTGTCCTTGCCTCTCTGGTATAAATGACCTTTTACAAAAGCAAAACTCAACTTTTGACTACGGACAGTTCATATGCAAACCGTCGCAGGGAAGCGGACGCGGAATAAACCGGCCCTTATGGCCGTAAAGACCGCTGCTAAGCAGTGGAACATCAAGCCGCTGCACAGTCGTGTCAAATCTCTCGCCAGAGAGCTGAAAATCGCTCCCATCGTTGCCCAGGCCTTGCTCAATCGCGGCATTACCGATACCTCTTCGGGCTCATCGTTTCTAAGACCCAGGCTTACCGAGCTTATCGCACCCGAAGAAATGCCCGGCGCCCCACGGGCCGCTGAAAGAATCGCCGAAGCAATTACCAACCAACAGAAAGTTACCGTCTACGGCGACTATGATGCCGACGGTATTACCGGCGCTTCCATTCTTTGGCATCTAATCAAAATGCTCGACGGCGATGTCGATTATTACATCCCGCACCGAATCGACGAAGGCTACGGCCTAAACGACCAGGCTATCCGCTCTATCGCCGAATCGGGCACCAATCTTTTAATAACCGTTGACTGCGGAATCACCGCCGTTGACTCTGTCGCTCTTGCAAATTCACTGAATCTCGATGTCATAATAACGGACCATCATCAGCCCGGCCCCGAACTGCCCAAAGGCTGCATCATTGTCCACCCGGTCGTTGACGCCGGCTATCCCAATCAGGATTCCTCCGGCGCAATGGTCGCATTCAAGCTCACCTGGTCACTGGCAAACAAATTCAGCAGCGGCCCGCGACTTCATTCAGACCTGCGACAGTTCATGCTCGACGCCACCAGCCTCGCTGCAATCGGAACCATCGCAGACATCGTGGACCTTCGCGCGGAAAACAGAATCCTCACAAGCTATGGCCTGCAGTCACTGGCCGAATCCAAACTCCCCGGCATTCGTGCTCTGATTGAAACCGCGGGTCTGACAGGAAAAGACCTCGATAGTTTCGACATCGGCTTTCGCCTCGCTCCGATGCTCAACGCCGCAGGACGTATGGGACACGCTCGACTGGCCGTCGAACTTCTGACAAGTGAAAGCGACATGCACTGCACTCGCATCGCCGAGTACTTGAAACAGCAAAACGAGCTTCGCCGCCGGCACGAAAGAAAGATTTTCAAACAAGCCTGCCAGATGATTAATGAAGCCGGCTTAAATCACCCTCACAACAAAAGCATCGTCCTGCAAAATTCTGACTGGCATATCGGTGTCATCGGTATCGTCGCCTCGCGCATCGTCGACAAATACTTCAGACCTACCATAATGTTCAGCTCCGGCGATTCCATCGCTCAGGGCTCAGGCCGTTCAATACCCGGCTTCTCCCTGCTTGATGCAATCAGTGCCTGTTCAAAACACCTCGAACATTTCGGCGGGCACAAAATGGCCGCCGGCCTGACCATTCGCACGGAAAATATCGAAAAGTTCGCCGCCGACTTCGAGACTTACACTAAAGAAAATCTTAAAGAGCACAGCCACGTTGCAACAATCGATATCGACGCCGAATTCGCACTCGACCAGTTCAGCCACGAATCAGTTAAACAACTTCAGTTGCTCGGCCCGTTCGGCCAGGGCAACCCAAGGCCTGTCTTTGCAACTAAAGGTCTCAAGCTCATCTCACCGCCCAGACGAGTCGGCGCACGCTCCGACCACCTCCAGCTTGCTGTTACCGACAACACCGCTTCGCTGCGCTGCATCGGGTTCGG
>JASFHM010000193.1:0-3645 GCA_050123215.1 Phycisphaerales bacterium
CCGGTCTTGAATGAGCAGGGTAAGGTCGAAGGTATCGTGACGGTGTATGACATCTTAAGATTTTTTACAAAAAAGCACACGGGCAGAATAAATATGGGCCGAAGCTTGCAAGCTCCGGCTTTGGTCTGAGGTTACTTAGTTTAATCATGGCATTAGGTGAGATTGTAAATGTCAACAGATAAGAACATACTTGGTGAGCTTATCGAGAAAGCTGCTTCAAGTGTAAATTTACTTGATGTAACCGATTCGTCCGACCTTGAGAACCTACAGAATATCTTGGACCAGATTAAGGAAGGGATCCCAGCTCTCAACGACACTTCATCGGAAATAGTCAGCCAGATGCAGCAAGCAACATCTGATACGGTTGGGGCCCTCGAGGCGATATTACAAAAAAAAGTTGATGATACCACAAACGCTGCCGACAAACTTTCCAACGGGGTTCAGCAACTTCAGGCATTAATAGCTGGCTTAACTAATCCTCCGGAGGAATCTGGGCAGAGTACTCCAACAGAAGTAGTTTCTGATGAGATTGTCATTCCAGAAGAAGATAAGCCTTTAGTGTTGGATTTTATCACGGAGGCTAATGAGCATATCGAATCGGTCGAATCAGGACTGCTTGAATTGGAGAATGATTCACAGGATAGTGATTTGTTGAATCAAATATTTCGTGGTTTTCACACTATAAAAGGCATGGCTGGCTTTCTGAACCTTACCGAAATCGGAACGCTGGCGCACTCGGCAGAGAATGTGCTCGATTTAGCTCGCAAAAATGAACTACAGTTAATCGACGAAAATAGCAACGTTATTTTTGAGTCGATTGACATTATGAAGAAGATGATCGAAGGACTCAATAATGCGTTGAGCACGAACCAACCTATCCCATCGCAAAAAGGCATCGATAAATTAATAGCTAAACTGGAGGCAGCAGCTAAAGGAGAACTGCTAAGCTCCAATGACGAGAAAGACCGGCGCTTGGATGAGGTATTAGAGCCCCAGGATAACAACGAGCAGGAAAAAAACTCTAAAAGAACAAATCTAGCGGGCGATGAGAAAATAAAGGTCAGTACGTCTCGCCTAGATAAGCTTGTAAATATGGTTGGAGAGTTGGTTATAGCCCAGTTAATGGTTTCAGAGCAGGTTGGCTCTTCAACAGATGAGATATCTCGCAAGGTAGCACATCAGAGTAAAATAGTTCGAGAGCTGCAGGAGTTATCACTTTCGATGCGTATGGTTCCTATCCAGGGAGTATTTCAGAAGATGGCTCGTCTGGTTCGTGACCTTTCGCATAAAGCCGACAAAAAGATCAATTTTGTCACTGAAGGTGAGGAAACAGAGCTGGATAGAAACATTGTAGATAAAATTGCCGACCCTCTTATACACATGATAAGAAATTCAGTTGACCACGGCATCGAATCTTCAGAAGAACGCGATGCATCAGGTAAAAGCCAGACTGGAACAATTGAATTACGTGCCTCACATCAGTCAGGGAATATTGTCATTGAAATTGAAGACGATGGCAAGGGATTAGATAAGGATAAGATACTAAAAAAAGCTGTCGAAAAGGGACTGATTGAGCCTGACCAAAAGTTAAATGATGAAGAGATATTTAAGCTGATTTTCAGTGCCGGTTTTTCGACTGCTGCGGTTATAACAAGTGTTTCCGGGCGCGGCGTCGGAATGGATGTTGTTAAGAAAAATATCGAGTCTCTACGTGGTAAAGTTGATATAAGTTCCGAAAAGAATAAAGGTACGTTGTTTACTATTCGCCTGCCTTTGACTCTCGCGATTATCGATGGCCAAACCTTAAAAGTCGGCTCGGAACGTTACATTATTCCTATCAGTTCTATAGCGCATAGTTTCAGGCCCAAACCGGAACAAGTGTTTGCCGTACAGGATAAGGCTGAAATGGTCAAAGTCAGTGAGGAATTGATTCCTTTAGTCAGATTGTACCGTTTGTTTGACATACAGCCGCTGCATGAAGATATCAGTGATTCGCTGATAGTTATGGTGCAGGAAGATGAAAAGAAGTGTTGTTTGCTGGTTGATGAATTGATGGGTCAACAGCAGGTGGTGATAAAAAATTTAGGAGACGGACTCGGAAAAATCAAGGGAGTATCAGGTGGAGCTATAATGGGGGACGGCAAGATAAGTCTGATTCTTGATATCCCTGGCCTTATTTCACTGGCTCAGAGTTGACTTGACCGAGCGCGTAATTGTTATGTTGGCATTAGATAAAGAACTTACTCTTAGAGATAAAGACTTCCATAAAATCCGCCAATTGGTCTATCAGCACAGCGGTATTTCTCTCAGCGAAGATAAGTTCGAGCTCGTACAGGCTCGACTGGCAAAACTTTTAAGGAAAACTAAATTTAACAGCATTGAGGATTATCTTAAAGAGGTTATCGAAGATAAAACAGGGACAGAACTTTTTTTACTGGTCGAGTCTATCACCACGAATTTCACGAGCTTTTTCCGAGAGAAGCAGCATTTTGAATTCCTGAATAACCATCTGTTGCCTGTTTTAATCCAAAAGAAGCAATCGCAGGGGAGTCGTAAAATCCGCGCCTGGAGTGCTGGTTGCTCTTCAGGCGAAGAGCCCTATTCTATCGCTATTACATTGCTCGAAACCATCAACCAAAGTCAAACCTGGGATATAAAAGTTTTGGCTACTGACATATCGAAGCGGGTTCTGGAAGTATCAAAAGCGGGCAGATATGCGGAGGAAAAAGTGGTCTCAATTCCGAAAGCCGTGATACAAAAATATCTGAAACTAAACCGTACATCAGCAGAAAAGGAATACCATGTATCCGATACACTACGAAATACTGTAATCTTCAAGCATTTAAATCTAATGGATAACTGGCCAATCACAATTTCGCTGGACTTCATTTTTTGTCGTAATGTCATGATATACTTTGATAAGAAGACCCAGCAAATACTCGTTGATAAATTTTGGAATGTGCTTGCAAGCGGCGGAATGCTGTTTACCGGACATTCGGAGTCATTGACCGGCATCAGGCATAAATTCGACTATGTTCAACCAACCATATATTTGAAGCCTTAGGAAATTGTATGTCCAAGAAAAAAATTGTAGTCGGTGTGTCCGACGCACATATTTCAGACGACCAAGACCACGTACTGGCTACGTATTCATTAGGTTCGTGTATAGGAGTTTGTTTATACGACCCGGCTATATATTTTGGCGGTATGTTACATTTTCAATTACCGGATTCAAAGACCGACCCTGGCAGAGCAAAAGAAAAACCACTAATGTTCGCCGATACTGGAATGGAAATGCTGATTGAGAGTATGATTTATCGGGGAGCTAATAAAAAACGCTTGGTCATTAAGATTGCTGGTGGGGCTGCGATGGATATGGGGCCGCAGGGATTCGATATTGGTAAACGCAACTATGTAGCCATAAGAAAAGTGCTTTGGAAACATGGAATGTTTATTGATGCCGAAGACGTTGGAGGAGACCAGCCTCGAAATATGCATATGAGTATTGCCAATGGGATAGTGATCATACGAAACGGGGGCTTGGAGAAAAAATTGTAGCGGAGAAAATTGTGACAACAACCACGAGAGAAATAAAAGTTCTTATAGTTGATGATTCGGCCGTAGTTCGTAAAGTATTGAGTGCAC
>JASFHM010000194.1:0-3628 GCA_050123215.1 Phycisphaerales bacterium
CTAAAAACCGCGTTCATTCCGGCTGCCTGATTGAAGTATCTCGTCTGACTTTTCGACTATTCTTGCTACCTAAGGACTTTACCGGCACCTTGGTCCAGCCGACAGAGGCCGATTCGACATTCGGTTTTTCCTTTTGCTGCAGGCCCTTCCGTATCAGAGGGACAATGCTTTCAAGCTCTGTGACAGCCTCTCCAACAAAACCTTCTATCCTGTTTCTGAATATCCCATGTGCGGCCAGTGCCGGTATAGCAATGAACAAACCCCAGAAAGTTGTTACCAGAGCTACCGATATTCCATCGGCCAGTTGCGCCGGCTGAGGCTGGCCCCCTGCTCTTACTACAGCGTTGAACAGTTTAATCATTCCAAAGACCGTCCCGAACAGGCCCACCATAGGTGACACACCGCCGATAAGGTTGAGCCACTCAATTTTCCTCAGGAGCCTTGATGCCTGCTCCTGCAACGACTCCATAATCGCAGTCCTCATACGCAACCAATCGCCATGGCTTTTGGTAAAAGCCTCAGAAATCGCAACGCTGACAAGGTCATCATTACCGCGAAGCTTCCCACCGAGGCCCGCGAGCTCGGTGTTTTCAATCGCCTCGGCCAACTCATTGTCAATGTCCTGCCGAAGCAGCCTTTTGCGGCGTACGAAAAAACCGTTTATAAAAATGAGATAAACGGTGATAAGTGAGATCGGAAACAGCACAAACCAAACAATAGGACCACCAGCCATAAAAAATTGTTCAAAAAAAGTCACTTTCAGTTCTCCTTATCACCGATTCGCATAAATTCACCACCCGTTTGCGCCGCAATTTTACGCAGCAGATAACAATCACTCTCGCCGGGCCAAAAGCCTATCGTATTTACCGCTGAGTTCGGTAGCCTTCTTTGCAACAAA
Organism: Phycisphaerales bacterium; assembly: GCA_050123215.1. Classification (GTDB taxonomy): domain Bacteria; phylum Planctomycetota; class Phycisphaerae; order Sedimentisphaerales; family Anaerobacaceae; genus CAYMOE01. The sequence continues at coordinate 899 of JASFHM010000194.1, forward strand.
TTCAGGACAGACCGCAGAAACTCACCACTGTTGCGTTCGGTTAACTCAAAACCATCGGTCAGAAAAAAAACGGTTGATGGCGCTTGCCCCATACCGTCACGAATGCGCGAGAGTTTTTTAAATGCCTCGGCAGCGTTCGTTTGCCCGCCCGGCTCGACCAAGTCAATAAACGCAACTGCCCGAGACTTAGCACCTCGTGAGGCGCGCACCAGAGCGGCACTTTCGAATTCTAATAATTTGTCGCCACCGAAAAATATTATGCCGAAATACTGGTCCTGCTGCAGAGTTTCAATCGAATTTATTAGCTCATTTTTTACTCTGCCGAATAAGCCTTTCATACTCCCCGAGCGGTCCACAACAAAGCAAATCCTCCGTGAGTTCGATTTGCTCGAAAAAAACTCAACCGAATCGGCCGGTATTGCAGACTCCGCCCAAATAGGCGCCGAATCTGCAGCGGTAACACCGGCTGAGACGAAATCATCATGCTCTAAAGTTACTGCATCGACAAGTTGCTCCGGGTTAAAAGCTACAGCCTGAATTGCTCCAGCTTGACTACTGTGATTGTGTATTACTTTGGGCTTTGGAATCCTGAGAGGCGATTCTACAAGTTGCCTGACCTGTTCTATCTTCGCAGTCGGCATCACTTGAGACTTACCAACAACAGGAGGCGAAAATTCGGCTGTAACCAGAAATGTCAGCAACACCAAATGCAGTGTTACTGAAGCCATCCATGCCCATACTTTTACACGTCCGTTGTGCAAAATACAAACCCTCCGTTGTCCGGTGCTTTAGCTATGCAGGCACCGTTTGTCAGTCAACCACCTCTACCCGGGACTCACCGGGCATCACCAGATTGTACACCAAAATTACATTGCCGTTATGCAGACGAATACAACCTTTAGACTCGGCCACTCCAATTCCATTTGCATCCTTAGTACCGTGAATAGCAAAACCTGCTCTGCCTTTAGCGGCCCCGGAAAGGCCTTCTAAAGCTATCCAGCGCGAACCTAAGGGATAATCCGGGTCGCTTGGTTCATACGTCCTGCCGGTATCTTGGTCTGTCCATATCGGCTTTACGAGCTTGCCGCCGGGTTTAACTACCCATAAGCCTGTCGGAGTCTCCTTGCCGGGCTTGCCCAAGCCGACAGGGAAACTTGTGACATAAGTATCCTGAAGGAATAAATCCATGGTAAAACTCGAACGATACACTCTGGCGTGGAACGGCCCCTTTATCACTTTTATAGTCTGACCGGCCTGCAATGCTTCGGGACGCGGGATACCATTTAGCTGCTGGATGATCTCCCACGGCACTTTATGTGTTCTGCCGATATCTGAAAGCCGGTCTCTAATTTGAACTTTATACATCGCACAAAGTGTATCGCCAGGATATACGGTTCGAGTGAACAGCCACACATCCGCAAGCGCCGACAGTTGCTCTTTAACCAGCGCCCGCTGCTGAGCGGTCATATCCATCGGCAATAACTCATTGAGCCTTTCTCGTGCTTCAATTACCTTCGGCGGCCGCTCATTCAACAGAGTCAGCGCCTCGGCAATCATCTCCGCAACAACGCTGTTAGGCTCATCAATAACCTCAGGAAGCTGTTCGGGCTCGACCGCCACTGGTTCGGATTCAGGCTCAGGTTCAGGTTCCGTCGGGACAACCGCTTCAGGCGGCGGCAACGGCTCAACCATACGAGGTGGTTCCTGGACAACCTCGATAGGTCGGGACTCAGGCTCCTGTGTCACAGTTTCGAGTGAGTCCTGCTGCTGGTCTTTCTCGGATAAGCTGTATAAAGTAATTATTACGATGAGCAGAATAATTACTACCGCAGCCGCAAAATAAAGCCGCCGAATCATTCGCGTCCTTGGAGTCACGTAATTGCGCGAGGGAAAGTAAGCCATCACAAAATCCTTTTTGTATTCATACTTATTGCGTATCGAAATATAATACCCGCTGGTCAGTAACCAGTAAATTCATGGTCACGTCATGCTCGGTAATCGGCACCGAGTCGACAAGTTGCTCGGCAAATGCAAAGCCACACCTTACAGCACGCAAATTATTATGCGTAAAAAACCGGTCGTAGTAAGAACCGCCTCTGCCAAGCCTGTTTCCATTCCTGTCGAACACCAACCCCGGTGCTACCACAAGGTCAATCTGCTCAAAAGGTATCGGCACACCCCGAACGGGATTGCGCAGCCCATGCATCTCCGACGAGAAACCGTTATCCAGCGTTTTTATCTCAACCGGAATCATATGCCTCTGCTGCCAGGATATCCTCGGAGCCACCACAGTTTTTCCAAGCTGCCACGCACAGAGCACCACATCGGATGTATCCGCCTCGTGAGGCAGCGATAAATAGGTCATTATAGCATTGGCCCGCTGGAACTGCTCGGTCGCGATAAGGTTCTGACTTATCTTCTTACTTTTGGACGCCCTTTCCTCCGGAGGCATCTGTAGCAGAGTCCTTTGGAATTGCTGGCGCAATTGTGCCTTATCCATTTAGCCATCCTTCTCTAAACTACCGCCAAGGTTATCTTTTATCAAGGTTTGCAGCTTTTGTAAATAATGCCTAATATTTTTTTCGTATCCTGCGTCCTTTGGCCTGTAGTATTTTTTCCTCACACCTTCGGGCATATACCTCTGCGGCGCATATCCGCCTGGAAAATCATGCGGATATTTGTAATCAGCCCCGAAACCCATCTTTTTAGCCGCGGCGTAATGGCTGTCTT
>JASFHM010000195.1:0-3625 GCA_050123215.1 Phycisphaerales bacterium
GATGCTGATACGCTTGGGCGAATAGAAAGTATAATAAATACCAATCAGCAGATACGCCACTGGCATAAGCTCAGAACAAGAACTGTTGCACGGGAAGTCTTTCTTGATTTACATATACTCGTCGACCCGGCCTTGGACATCACGGCGGCCCACCAGATAGCTGAGGACCTCGAGAGCACGCTTCATGCGCAGCTTAGCCGGCCGGTCAATATCACTGTTCACGTAGAACCGGATTTGCCTGAATTAAGAAAGTAGGTTTTATTTGCTATGAGTCTTGAGAATTTCTTTAATCCGCGGTCTGTAGCAGTTGTCGGAGCCTCGCAAAAGAAAGGTAAGGTGGGTCACGAAATCCTCGCAGGTTTGATTAAGGCCGGCTATGAAGGCAAAATCTTTCCTGTGAATAACAAGGCCGAAGAGATTGAAGGCCTCAAGTGCTATCCCGACCTCAAGTCCATCGGCGAAAAACCGGATTTGGTCATCATTATTATACCGGCTAAATTTGTTCCCGATATCATGGAACAGTGCGCACTGGTCGGTGCCAAATCCGTAATCATCATCACAGCCGGTTTCAAGGAGGTGGGTGAGCAGGGCAAACAGCTCGAACAAAAAGTCGTCCAAATCGCAAAACGCTCGGGAATAAGAATAATAGGGCCGAATTGCCTCGGTTTGATTGTACCGGCTAACAAGTTAAACGCCAGCTTCGGCGGTGATTTACCCGCTGCCGGCGCAACTGGATATCTTTCGCAGTCCGGCGCTCTGCTTGCTGCTATACTCGATATGGCTAATGCGAATGATATCGGCTTTAGCAAGCTCATTAGTATCGGTAATAAGGCCGACATCGACGAGTTAGACATAATAAGAGCGCTAGGTGCCGATAAGGATACTAAAGTTATCGCTGGCTATCTTGAAAGCATCACCGATGGCAACGCCTTTGTCCGCGAAGCAGAGCATATATCGAATGCCAAACCAATATTACTCTTGAAATCCGGCGGCACCAAAGCTGGTGCAAAAGCCGCCTCCTCACATACAGGCAGTCTCGCCGGAGGTGAAACAGCTTACGAAGTAGTATTCGACCGGGCTGGTATCATCCGCTGCAATTCGATTAAGCAACAGTTCGATTACGCCCAGGCGTTTGCAAATCAACCACTGCCCAAAGGCTCCAGCGTTGCCGTAATCACAAACGCCGGTGGTCCCGGAATCATGGCCGCCGATGCGATTGAACGTCAGGGACTTACCTTTGCCAAACTCTCCAACCAGACTATTGAGACCCTTTCCAGTCAGTTGCCCCCGGCTGCCAATCTCTATAATCCTGTCGACGTGCTTGGAGACGCACTGGCCGAGAGATACAAATTTGCGACGGATGTTGTTCTTAATGACCCCAACGTGAATGTCCTGCTGGTGCTTTTAACACCGCAGGCTATGACCGAAGCTGCCGACACAGCCCAAGCTATTATTGAAGTTACGCAACAAAAGTCGGAAAAACCTGTTCTGGCCTGTTTTATGGGTGCAAGTAAAGTAGCACAGGCTGTGAAAATCCTCAGGCATGGCAAAGTTCCGCAATACGATTCGCCCGAAAGTGCGGTCCAGACAATAAAAGTTATGGCCGACTATGTCAGATGGCGGGCCAGACCAAAGAGAGTCGTCAAGCTTTTCCCCGTCAATCGCCGAAAGGTTGAGCATATTATTGAAAGACACCTTCGCCAGAAAATCCGCGAAGTAAGCGAGATGGATTCCAAAGATATACTCGAAGCATACGGCTTTGTCACCCCCAAAGGCTCAGTTGCCACAACGGCAGAACAGGCCGCCGGTATCGCCGAACAGCTTGGCTATCCCGTAGTCCTCAAAATCTGGTCCCCGGACATATTGCACAAGTCCGACGTAGGCGGTGTCAGATTGGGACTGCGAAGCGCAACAGAAGTCAGAGATGCGTTTGATTTAATGATGTACAGAATACCGAAGGCTCAGCCCGATGCCGATATCCTTGGTGTCCTTGTGCAGCAAATGTGCAGCCGCGGCAAGGAAGTCATACTCGGTATGAATCGAGACCCGCGATTCGGGCCTTTGATGATGTTTGGAATGGGCGGTACGATGGTTGAGGTACTGAAGGATGTTTCGTTCTACTTGGCGCCGCTTACTTCCGAAGAGGCAAAGCAGATGCTGATTCACACCAAAACCTACCGTATGCTCGAAGGAGTCAGAGGGGAAAAGGCTGTTGATATAGATGCTATCGCTGAGGGTCTGCAAAGGCTCTCACAGTTAGTTACTGAATTCCCGCAGATTCAGGAAATGGACATAAACCCCTATGTAGTCGGCCCGGAAGGCACAACACCGGTTGCCGTCGATGCAAGAATGAGTGTGCAAGAGATGTAAGAAAGCTATGAATACACAAAACTTTGACTGGAAAAAGAAATACGCTGACAAAATAAGTATCGCCGCCACCGCTACGAAGCTAATCAAGCCCGGCAACAGCATCTTCATTGGTACCGGCTGTGGCCAACCTCAGCACCTCGTCAATGCGCTGGTCGAGCACTCAAGCCACATCTACGACGCTCACATAGTTCATCTGCTAACGATGGGAGACGCCCCTTATGCAGACGAGCGGTTCCGTGAACGTTTTAAGATGAACAGCTTTTTCATCGCTGATAATGTGCGCGGAGCCCTGTCGAAGGGAATCTGTGATTATACCCCCATATTCCTGTCTGAAATACCGAACGAATTTGAGACAGGGCGAATCCCCATCGACGTTGCTCTTATCAGCGTCACTCCGCCCGACGCGAACGGTCTGTGCAGCCTCGGTGTTTCGGTTGATATTGTAAAATCGGCGGTCGCCAATGCCCGCTACGTAATAGCCCAGGCCAACAGTAAAATGCCTCGAACCTTCGGTGACAGTTTCATTCACGTAAACAACATCGATGTGCTCGTGCCGTATGACGAGGATATTATTGAGATACCCGTTCCCGAGTCCGACGAAGTTCTCAGCCGCATCGGCCAAAACATCGCCAGACTCGTCGAGGACGGCAGTACCATCGAGTGCGGAATCGGCCGAATACCGCAGGCCTTGGCCGAGTTCCTCAAAGATAAAAAAGAGCTCGGTATTCACACCGAAATGTTCAGCGACTGGATAATCGACCTGATTGATTGCGGTGCTATCACATGTTCCAAGAAGAAGCTCAATCATGGTAAAATTGTCGCCAGCTTTTGCATGGGCTCGAGGCGTTTGTATGACTACATCGACAACAATCCCTTCTTCGAATTCTACCCGACCGAATACGTAAACGACCCGCAGATAATCAGCCGGCACGACAAAATGGTCGGCATCAATGTCGGTCTTGAGATTGACCTGACCGGCCAGGTCTGCGCCGATTCATTAGGCTATAAATTCTACAGCGGCATCGGCGGACAGGTCGATTTTATACGAGGCGCCGCACGCAGCAGGGGCGGCAAAGCCATCATCGCCATGCCGTCGACCGCCAAGGACGATACAGTCAGCAGAATCGTGCCTCACCTTACCGAAGGAGCCGGTGTTGTCACTACCCGTGGTGACGTACATTACGTAGTCACTGAGTACGGCGTAGCTTATCTGCACGGCAAAAGCATCCGCCAGCGAGTGATAGACCTGGTTAAT
>JASFHM010000196.1:0-3614 GCA_050123215.1 Phycisphaerales bacterium
CCATTAAACCATATTTAGTAGATGCCTAAATTGTGCTGCCACTTTGAACCAAGATTATACTGTTTTTAAACTCATTATACGTCAAAAGCAATATAAATATTCTGCAAGGAATTATTACAGTATAGTTCATCTTGCAAAATGAGCCAAAAACGTGTAAATACTATTAAGTGAATTTTTCAAAATCACACGATTTAAGGGCTGAGCAATGAGCAGTACACCCAAAATATTGGGCCATGAATTATCAAATATTCCCTGGCAACAACGACCGGCTGATTGCAGCGATGTGGTCTGGCGATACAGTAACAATCCGGTAATACCACGGGATTTAATACCGTGCTCAAACAGCATCTTCAACAGTGCCGTTGTGCCTTATAAAGATGGATTTGCAGGGGTCTTCCGAGTGGACGACAAATCACGAAACATGAGAATTCATAGAGGCACAAGCAAAAATGGTTTCGAATTTGATGTCGACACTAAACCCATTAATTTTATTTGCGAGGACCCGGAAATTGCCGAGTTCATCGAAGGCTATGACCCGCGGGTTTGCTGGCTCGAAGACCGATTCTATGTAACATGGTGCAACAACTATCACGGCTATACAATCGGAATGGCTTATACCCATGATTTTCAGAAGTACTACCAAATGGAGAACTCATTCCTACCTTTCAATCGCAATGGAGTATTGTTCCCGCGCAGAATTGGTAATAAATATATGATGCTCTCGCGCCCTAGTGATAGCGGACACACACCCTTCGGGGACATTTTTGTTAGTTCAAGCACTGATTTAATACACTGGGGTTGCCACCGACACGTGATGTCACCAAAGAGCGGTAAACTAACCTGGCAATGCACAAAAATCGGCGCCGGGCCGGTACCGATTGAAACAACCGAAGGCTGGCTGATGTTTTATCATGGCGTGCTAACAAGCTGTGACGGATTTGTGTACCACATGGGAGCTGCTTTGCTTGACATCGACAAGCCGTGGAAAGTCATTTATCGCAGCAAAGATTATTTACTGAATCCACGCATGATTTATGAATGTGTCGGAGATGTGCCAAATGTGGTGTTTCCATGTGCTTCAGTACAGGATGTCAAGACAGGACGAATCGCAATATATTATGGCTGCGCCGATACGGTGACCGGTTTGGCTTTCTGCCAAGTTGATGAAGTCCTCGACTATCTAAAACATAACTCAGAGCTTTAACAACAGCAGCACTGAGTTATAGTAATGGTTGATAACCACCCGCCAACTGAGCCAAGCTAAGGAAGTTGGCCATTATCTTCCTGGCATTACTATTTGTTTCAGAAGTATGATCGTTTTCTATATGGAATTGAGCTCCATAAATGTATTTGTCAGTTTTCCTGAAACATTGAAGCTCTGTTAAAGTCCCGGGGCCCGGTCCACCAATCTGATGCCAGCCGCTCGGCAGATACTCAAGCTGACCTATATGACTTTCGAGAACACGGAATGGGTTACTCAGACCTGCGAAAACAGGGTCACTGGTAACCTTCGATATCCAGTAAGCACCCGATTCGCCTATGCAGTTATCATAATTGCCACATGACTGTGGTTCGATGCCGGGGTCGTAATAACCGATGTGACCGTAAATCGGGGACCACGCAGGGCTATGACCATAACGGCAACGCGGGCAATCCCAGGGATTCCGATATCCAGGCTCAATCAGAAGACCCAGAACCTGTGCTCCGCCGCATGAACCCCATATCGGGATGTTTTCATTGATGACAACCTCCTGCAGACCGGCAAAATATGACTGGGTTCTCTGGCACCACTCATAGTAACTTCCGGAAAGGAAGACACAAAGCGGATAAGGCTCGATATTAAGAAAAGATTCATCGAAATTAGGAAGCCATATTTGCTGCCCCTGAACATCGCTCCAGCCGCTGCAGTCCCGGGCCACATCGATAAACCAGTCCGTATTGCTGACGCCGGGTAGCTCCGGATATTCTGTTATGTTGACGGCTATGAGCCAATCGTCGAAAGGAATATTCGCATCGGTTTCATCGTAAAGCTCGACTTCTCTGATGGTTGGATATGTTCCAACACAGCCAGAAATTTGAATTCTAAGGTGCTCGACTGTCACGGCGGTATCAAGCCGTTGAATCCTGAACAGTCTTTTCTCGCCGACTACGATAGTCTCGGTCAGGTCATACCAAGTAGTGCCGTTATTACTGTACTGCCATTTATAGTCTGTCGGGGTGTTTTCCTGGATTGATTCATGCTCGCTCATAATCATCAGAATCGAGCCGATTTGCCGAGGCTCAGTAAAATTAAGCTGCCAGTACCAGCTACCCTGGTCCGGCTGGCCCTTCCAGCATTTACCGGTAGTTTCTTCAAAACGATAATTGTCGTACGCTCCGTATGGGTCAAAACCGATCTGTGAAGAAGAAGCCTCGATAGAAGCTATTAAATCAGTAGTCGTGAAAGACCAGACACTCCCCGTGTGTGTTTGCGTCCCATTGACATCATCTACTCTCCAGAAATAAAGGGTATCCGAGTCAAGACCACCGGGGTCGAATAAACAACTGGTCTGCCTTGCCTTATATATTTGCGGGGCACTTGTATCAGCATTGAGCACCTGACCGTAATCTGTGCCAAGGAAAACATCATGACAGTTATAATCGCCTGCCCAGGTTCCTTTTTGCCACGTGAGGCAGGTGTCACTCGAAACGGTGGAAGAGTCGTCTTCAGGTTCGGGCAGCCAGGCGTAATCCTGTTGCGCAAGTTTATGTATCAGGCTCTCAGGTATTGCGAAGTTATAAAGATGAATATCGTCGAGCTTGCCGTGAAATCCGCCAGTACGACCGAAAAAGCTGTCCTTTGTTGCTCCAATTACGTCATAGCCGGGCCAGGCCGAGCCGAATTTAATGTCTGCGCCGGTTATTACCTCGGAAGTATCCAGCTTACCGTCGAGATAAATTCTGACAGAAGAACCTTCCCTAACAACACAGAGATGCTGCCAATTGTCAAGATTCAGCGAAACTGACGCGGGGATTATTTCTCTCTCAGTATCTGCATAGGCTATGTAAATCGCCGGCACGCCGTAATAAGTCTCAATGGTAAAACCCTCAAACCCGGAAGCTTCGAACCGAGAGGTGGATTCAATGCCGATAATTACCTCGTAATCGGTCTGCGGTGAATATTGATTGACCCATAAGGCAATTGAAAAATCCCTCTCAAAATACTGGCCGAGGCCGTTGGAAACCTCATATATTGAGACATAATCATTAATGCCGTCGAAATATAAAGCCCCTGCCCTTTTACCGGAGGTCCATGAAGAATACATAGATGTAAGATCACCGTCGTGGCCGTTAAGAGTCGAATCATAAGCGATAGAACCAGAGCCTTCATCGAATGTCCAGTGCGCTATCTGATACGAGTTGTAGTCGATGACTTGCCAGCTATCGGAGAAATGAGCGAAGTCAAAAAGGTCTATAAGCCCGTCCTCTTTTATGTCAATATTATAGCAAGACTTTTCATAACAATCGTTCAGCCAAAGAGTGCTCAGTAAATCGAAATCCAGATTATCAACCACACCATCGTGATTCAAATCTGAATTCGGAAATTCTCCGGAGGCACAGTCAACCAGAACTGT
>JASFHM010000197.1:0-3577 GCA_050123215.1 Phycisphaerales bacterium
ATATTGTTGACTTGGTGGCAATGGACTACGAGCATAACAACACCCACAATGTCACCCAAATCTTTGCGGACGAAAGTATCAATTCGGGATACCTGCCGAGCGGAAGTGAATTGCGGAATGTCTTCGTAAAAAATCCCGCGGACCGGTCTGCCGAGTGTGGAGGTACAACCGGCGACGATTACTTCTTGGAACCTTCCAGTGGATTCATAGAAGGAAACCAGAAGACTGCCGAAACTCCGGTTAACGCAGGTGAAAACAGAGTCTATTATATTGATGGGGACTTGTGGGTACATAGCCACCAGGCATACGGCTTCAATATAAGCGGAAAAGCTACAATAGTTGTGACCGGTGATATCCACATCTGCGATAATCTCGGCTACGCCAACGGCGACAGCATACTTGGTCTGGTAGCACTCGGAAAATACGATGATGATGGCGACCTCGTAAGCGGCGGAAATGTCTTTTTTGGCGACCCTACTTATGGAACTACGTACACCGTCTCAAGCATGATGTTCGCCGCCAATGATTTCCTTTACAATGCTGACACCATCAATCGGCAGTCTGCTGAACCCACAACAGGTTTTACCGTTAACGGCAACTTCTCTGCGATGGGCAAGGTTCAGATTGAACGCGACTGGTACACCAAAGGTAGCGGCTGGTACACAGAGAAACGAGCTGCTCATTACGACACTCAAATCCAGCAATGGGTCGACTCCGAGACACTGGCTGTGCTCAACTCAACAGAAGAGGGCTCACTCAGGCATTATCAGATGATTGTCAATTATGACGACAGAGTCAGAAACACCGGAACTCAGCCGCCGGGACTGCCACGAGGAGGAATTAAAATCTTCGCAGGATTCACAAACTGGCAGGAAAATTAATCTCGCCTCAGAGTTGTTTCTGTTGGTTTCCTGCATTGTAGGTGGTTAGTTTTGCTCTCCGCTGCGGGAGATTCGCTTCGCACCTTTTACACATTCTCACTTTTTTGTTATTGTCTGCTTGTCTCGATTTCATCTGTCGGATTTTTACGTGGAATTCGACTCGTCGTTATATTTAGCCCTGCCACTCTCGGCAGTGCCAAAGCAATGACGGATGGCAGGGTTATTTGTCGTTTTTTGGATTAGCCGGCGGACCTGTGCCACGGGTATCTGTTTTCGGTTAGCCCACAACTTTATGTTGTGGGCTTACCTGTCTCGCCATAGATTAAAAACCGCCGAATTGCAGTTGATACCCTCATCATACTCCAACACGAAACGGATTTAATCGGGTGCGACATTGTGTTGGTCCCCGTTTTTTTTGCTTCTTTGCTAACTATTAATCAGGGATTTTTATATATCCAGAGATAGCTGTATTTGTGGCAGCTGCCTTGAGCCTTGGCAGCAGTATGTTTTTTGCCTTTTCAAGTCCGCCGTAAATATTCAAAGACTCTTTATCTATTACATCGCAAGCACCCGAACGAAGAGTATTATTTCGTGTTTTGCTGCCGACCTTGGCGATAGTGCTGATTACCACAACGGGTTTGGGACAATATTTCATTAGCTTACGTAAAAAGTCTAGGCCGTTCATTTTGGGCATGATGATATCTAGGGTTATTACATCAGGGTCGTGGGAAACTATAAGCTCCCTGGCTTCGTAAGCATCATGGGCTTCTCCTACCAACTTGAATTGTGGGTCCAGTTCTATAATCTTCTTATAAATTGCCAATACAGTAGGCGAATCATCAACCGTAAGAATCCGAATTTGGCGCCTTCTCAACTCTTTTGTTTCGGTACTTGGACACTGTGTGTCATGAGACATCGCCATCATTTTAACCTTAACTTTACCTGTGGTGCTGTCAAAGTATATTTTTCTGCCCTGATTTCCTCTAATATCCCGATGCGCGATCCTTATCCCGTGTTTAGTCAGTTGTGATTGCGCTGATTTGATATTCTTTTCTCCTATGTTATTGCCGACAGAGGTTAGATGCTCTACGACAGCACCACCGCCAAATATCTGTGCCGTTAAAGTTTCTGGTTTTGAACCAAATTGTGCCATTGATTTTACAAGCGAATCAGTCGCAGCATCGCCATATCGAGTATTTGCACTATCGCTTTGCGGCCCTGTCGGCAGCATAAAGTGGTTCATACCAGCGACTTTTTTCCATCTGTCCCACAGACAGACAGCTACACACGAACCAAGTAGCGTAGCGATGCATGTTGGTTCGCTGACTGCGCAATATTCACCGGGTAGCAGGAATATACGATTAAGACTTTTTTCGGTATTATTCAATTACTCCTTCCCCCAGTGATTCAACAAGTATGCCGGGAACATCCAGAACCATGCCTACTTTCCTGTTCGCCAGAATAGCTGTTCCTGCAATCGTATTTATATACGAAAACTGCTTGTCTAATTTTCTTACAACCGTTCGCTGTTGGCCTAATATCCTGTCAACCAGTATTGCCCCGCGACGGCCTTTGTCTTTTGCCAGAATTACCATTGCTTCTGTCGGTTCGGTAAGTTCAGTTTCAACTCCCAATAACTCATGTAACCTGATAAGAGGGTAAATCTGTCCATGGACATGAAGACACTCAGCATAACCTGTGACTGTTGCTATCTCTTCCGGCTTTGGACGGATTGCCCCGTAGATGTCTTCCACTTTAATGATATATTGATGGTCACCTACGCTGACAAGTATGCCGTTAACAACCAGTACGGTAAGGCTTGACGGCAATCGCAATGTAACTGTTGTTCCTTGGCCCAGCGTGCTTTGTAAATCTATCGAGCCTTTCAAAGATTCAACATTGTTTTTGACAACGTCCATGCCGACTCCTCTTCCGGATACATCGCTGACTTTCTTAGCTGTTGAGAAGCCTGAAGAAAAAATAAACTGTAATACATCATGCTCATCGAGTTGGGCCGCCTGCTCATTGGTTACAAGCCCCATCTGGACTGCTTTTTTACGAATTTTTTCAGGGTCAATACCCGCTCCGTCATCTTCGATTTTTATTATTACATCTTCACCATTTCCGGCGATATCTATCTTGACCGTGCCGGTTTCACTTTTTCCTGCCTTTTTTCTTTCTTCAGCGGTTTCGATGCCATGATCAACACAGTTACGAACCAGATGGTTAATCGGACTCTCCAGCGCTTCAATCATGCTCTTGTCGACCTGAACATCTTGGCCCGCAACTTCTACCTTAACCTTTTTGCTTAAAGGATTGGCCAGATCACGAACCATTCGTGGAATTTTTTGAATCAGATTTCTGGCTGGTATTTTGCGGATTGCCAAAAGAGATTTCTGCAGTTTGTTGCTTAGCTGGCTAAAACCTGAATTGACGTCCTTGAATTCGGTGGCAAGCTGTGTATCTGAATTAACATCGATGCGTTTTTGTAACAAGTTGAGTGTTTCTGATATCTCTATCAAGTCGCCAATATAATGCATAAAGACATCGATTTTTTCTTCAGATACTCGCATTGTTCGCCCTGTGGTTACAACTGCAACGTTCTTGGCTTTATCCTTTTCTGTCTGTACCACTTCTTCAAGGATTTCATCCTGCAGACCATCTAACTCTTCTACTTGTTCTGAGATTTGCTCTAT
>JASFHM010000198.1:0-3560 GCA_050123215.1 Phycisphaerales bacterium
GGCTTCTTGTCCACAAAGCCACACACCATTTTGATTTAGTCAACTGGTGGCTGGCTACTGTACCTGAGACCGTTTACGCAAATGGAAAAAGAGTCTTTTACAACACCGCACAGGCAAAACGATACGGCCTGGAGAATCATGGCCAAAGGTGTCTCGAATGCCCTGTCAGCAATCGCTGCAATTTTTACCTCGACATAAAAAGAGTTGGAGAATTGAAGCAGCTGTATCTGGATAATGAAACTTACGACGGTTATTTTCGAGACTGCTGTGTCTTCGAAGACGGCGACAGCGATATAGAGGATGTAGCCAACGTTATTGTCGAATACAAAAATGGTGCGCTTTTAAGCTACTCATTAAATGCCTTTATGCCGTGGGAAGGTTATCGTGTCGAGTTCAACGGCACAAAGGGAAGACTCGAGCATTGCTGTCAGGAAGCATCTTATATAAGCGGCGACGGCAGCATCCAGGGAGCGCTAAAACCCGAGCAAACCGCTATCAGAATCTATCCTCATTTTCAGACGCCATACTCGGTCGAAGTCAGACAGAGCCAGGGCGACCATGGCGGCGGCGATATTGCCATGGTTGATGACCTTTTCGGCCCGCTTCGGCCCGATCCCCTCAGAAGAGCGGCTGACTATAAACAAGGGGCCTGGTCAATACTTACTGGGATAGCAGCCAATAAATCAATCACCACCGGCAAAGTAATACGCATCGAAAAGCTTGTCACCGGACTACCAGCAGACGTATTTAGCCAAACCATCGATGAAAATGAAAAAATACCCTATGTCCCCTGTGCCAAACGACTTGCGGACATTTAACCAATTCCGCTCTCGGAGTAAGTTTGATTTTTTTCATGCTCCTTCGTATATCTCGCCCAGAAAAAATTTTCGACAAAATTTGAACAAAGCAATTGACAAATAGTAGCAACTCCTATTAAGATGTTGCTACTATGAACAATAAAAGTGATCAAAAGATGCTGGATGATTTTGCCGGAAAGTGCCACGAGGCCAATTTGAGGGTAACACCCCAGCGGATAGCTGTATATCAGGAGCTGGCTAAATCAAAGGAGCATCCTACCGCCAATATGGTGTTCCAGAAAATCAGGAAGAAATTTCCCCATATTTCACTCGATACCGTAAACAGAACCTTACTGACTTTGGCGGAGGTTGGGCTTGCTTCGGTGCTGGCCGGCTCCGGAGAGGGTAAGCGTTTCGATGGTGGACTTGATACCCACCAGCATTTTAGGTGTATTAAATGCAATAAAATTATTGACTTTAATTGCAGGCAGTTTGAGAATATCAAGCTACCTGCGGAAATCAGGGAGAACTTCACTGTACTAGCCAAAACCGTGTACTTGGAAGGTATTTGTAATCGCTGCAAGAAAAAGAGTCGTGATTAGTCGTATAAATCTTGATTTCACAACGTAAAGAAAGGCAGGTTTTTTATGGAACTAAAGGCAAGTCAAACCGAGAAAAATCTACTTACCGCATTTGCCGGTGAATCGCAGGCAAGAAACCGCTATAGCTACTTCGCCAGTAAGGCCAAAAAGGAAGGCTATGAACAAATTGCAGCCGTCTTCGAAGAAACAGCTAATCAGGAAAAAGAACACGCAAAAAGGCTGTTCAAGTTCCTGCAAGGCGGCGAGGTTGAGATTGCAGCGGCTTTTCCGGCAGGCGTGATAGGTAATACAAGTGAAAATCTTAAAGCTGCCGCCGCCGGTGAGAACTACGAAACAACCGAAATGTATCCCAACTTTGCAAAAATAGCAGATAAAGAAGGTTTTAAGGACATTGCTGAAGTTTTTAGAAACATAGCTATCGCGGAGGCCCGGCATAGAGACCGGTACCTGGCGCTGGAAAATAACATTGCCGAAGGGAAAGTCTTCAAGCGGGAAAAACCTGTTCGCTGGGTCTGCAGAAACTGTGGATACGTGCATGAAGGACCCGAAGCTCCAGATGTTTGTCCTGCATGTGCCCACCCGCAAAGCCATTATGAAATCGAAGCCAGTAACTATTGATTTTACAGGCTCCAAAAAGTAGCTGTATAAAGCTAAGGAGATAAAAGATGAGTGAGCGAAAAGGCGCTATAACGATGAAATCCCAGCCGCTAACCCTAATCGGTAATGAGGTTAAGCTCGGCCAGAAGGCGCCGGATTTCAAGGTCCTTGCAGGTGACTTAACAACTGCCGGTCTGGCTGATTTTAAGGGTAAAAAATGCGTGATTCTATCCGTGCCCTCGCTGGATACACCCGTTTGCTCGACTGAAGCGTGCAAGTTCGATAAGCATACCGTCGATTTTGGTGACGACGTCGCCGTCATAGTCATCAGCATGGATTTGCCTTTTGCTCAGAGTCGATGGTGTACTTCAACCGGCACTAAAAAAATACATGTATTTTCAGACCATCGTGATGCTTCGTTCGGCAATGCCTATGGTGTGCTCATAAAGGAAGCCCGGCTGCTGGCGCGAGCGGTTTTTGTTATCGACACGGAGGGCACCATAAGATACATCGAGCTTGTACCGGAAATAACCAGCGAGCCCGATTATGAGGCGGCGCTGGAAGCAGTCAAAAAACTTTCATAAACTCGAAGTTTAAAGGCAACGATGATGAGAAAGATAATTGAAAATATATATGAGGTAGGCGCAATTGATTGGGACCGCAGATTGTTCGACAAGCTCATTCCGACACCGGATGGAACCACCTACAACGCTTATTTGATAAGGGGTAGTGAGAAAACCGCTCTGCTGGATACGGTTGACCCGCCTAAATCAGACACCCTGTTTAACAACCTCGCCAAGGCAGGTGTGGAAAAAATCGACTACGTTATCAGCCACCATGGCGAACAGGACCACTCCGGTTGTATCAACGAAGTGCTGATGGTATATCCCGAAGCAAAAGTCGTCACAAATCCAAAGTGCAAGGCGATGCTCATCGACCTCCTGCAAACCGAAGAAAAAAAAATCATCACGGTCGAAGACGGCCAAATGCTCTCGCTCGGTGATAAGACCCTGCAATTTATTTATACCCCCTGGGTACACTGGCCTGAAACCATGTCTACATATCTCCAGGAAGACAAGATACTCTTTTCCTGCGATTTCTTCGGGTCACATTTAGCTACAAGCAGTCTCTTCGTTGACGATGAGGGCATGGTATATGAATCTGCAAAGCGCTACTACGCCGAGATTATGATGCCTTTCAGAACCAATATCAAAAAGAACATGGAAAAGCTGGCATCGTTTCAAATTGATATGATTGCGTCCAGTCACGGACCGCTCTACGATAAGCCCGAGTTTATAATAAACGCTTACAAAGACTGGATTAGCGACGAGGTTAAAAATGAAGTCATCATCCCTTATGTCTCGATGCATGAAAGCACAAAGCTTTTGGTCGATTATCTCGTCGAGGCCTTGATTGAAAGGAATATAGCCGTAAAGCAATTCAATCTGGCATCGAGCGACCTCGGCAAACTCGCTATGGCGTTGGTCGATGCCGCTACAATTGTCATCGGCACAGGGACTGTGCTGACCGGAGCACACCCCAAAGCCGTCTATGCAGCCGTACT
>JASFHM010000199.1:0-3559 GCA_050123215.1 Phycisphaerales bacterium
TCGCTGCCCGACTTTGACCCCAACAACATGAACGGTGACCCGAATTGTCTTCGCAATCGCGCTGTCAGCGACCAGTTTGAGCCGGGCAGCATGTTAAAGCCCATAGCTGCTGCCATCGCTCTCGATACAGGTATAGTCAATACTTACGAGCGCATATTCTGTGAGGACGGCAGTTACAGCGGCAAAGGTTTCGGCCGAATCGGTGAATACGATAACCATAAATACGGCAATTTAACTGTCCGCGAGATACTTGTTAAATCGAGCAATATAGGAATGGCCAAAATCGGCCAGCGGCTTAAGAGACAGAAACTCTACAATGGCCTCAAGCTCTTCGGTTTTGGCAAAAAGACCGGTATCGATTTGCCCGGCGAGGTTCCGGCTTTGCTACGCCCGCCCGGGCAGTGGACCGGATACAGTGAGACCCGAATACCGTTCGGCCAGGAAATTACCGTAACTGCAATCCAGATGGTGCGGGCGTTCTGTGTTCTGGCAAACGGCGGCCATGCCGTTACCCCTTATGTCGTAAAGGCGGTCGTGGACAATGAAGGAAATATAATTAAGCTGAATCGTCCCTCGCCACCAGTAGGCTATGTAATCAAGCCCGAAGTTGCTAAGTGGCTTGTCACCGATGCCCTTGTCGGAGTAGTCAACGAACGGGACAACGGCGGAACCGGCTGGAGAGCAAAACTCGACAAATGGCAGGTCTTCGGCAAGACCGGGACGGCGAATATCGCAAAAAGCGACAGCCGAGGCTATTCCAACCGTGATTATATAGCTTCGTTTATCGCCGGAGCTCCGGCCGAAAATCCCGAAATAGTCGTGTTAGTCTCGGTCCGCAAGCCAAACCGAAGCCTGGGCAAAGGTTACACCGGCGGCGCTGTTGCGTCACCGGTTGCTGGAAAAATCATCGAGAAGACCTTAACATACCTGCAGGCTCAGCAGTCGTTGTAAGCAGGAGGTTTTAAGCTTAATGGCTAAGATAGTCTATGCTGTCGCCGGTGAGGGCTTTGGTCACAGCAGCCGCTCACATATAATCGGCCAGAGACTCATCGACTCAGGCCATGATGTAATTTTTGCCGCTTCCAATAAATCTTTCGCATACCTGAGGCAGTATTTCGACGACCGCGTCAAAGAGGTTTTTGGGCTGCGGATACATTTTTTAGATGGGCGTGTAAGTGCGTTACAAACTATTGCGAGAAATATCTGGCGTTCTCATCACGGCCTGAAAATCAACCGCAGACTCTATAAGGAATGTTTCGATAAATTCAAACCCGACCTTGTTATAACCGACTTTGAGCCTTTCAGTTCTTTCTGGGCCCTGTACAGGAAGGTTCCGTTTTTCAGCATAGACCATCAACATCTGTTGACTCACTGCACACCTGAATATCCACCGGGCAATCTTGCGGCAAGGTTAAATGCATATTTTGTCACGCGGTTCTATTACAGCAGGGCGGCTTGTTATGTAATCATCAATTTCTTCAAAGCCCCCGCCAATATATCCCGCGCGGTCGTTGCCCCTCCGGTAATAAGAGATGAAGTTGCCGCTCTTGAACCAGCCGCTGGCGACCACATCGTTATCTACACCACTTATGCCTCAGATGAGCAAAAACTGCGGCAAATGCTTCATAAATTTGCGCCGCGAAAATTTTGTGTTTACGGCTTCAATAAGTTTGAGCAGGACGGCAATATCATTTTCAAGCAGCGCTCGACCGAAGGCTTTCTCAGTGACCTTGCCTGCTCAAAAGGTGTTGTCGCCACAGCCGGTTTTTCATTGATAAGCGAATGTATGCATCTTAGGAAAAAGATGTGTCTGCTGCCTCTGCTCGGCCAGTACGAGCAAATAGTAAACGCTCATTATGTTCAGGAACTCGGCTTGGGCTTATCCTGTAAAGAACTCAACGAACAATCTCTGACAGATTTTTTAACTGAGATTGAAAAACCCATGCCCGATGATGACCGAATCCTCTGGCCCGACAATGAAGCTTTTTTCAACGTACTTCAGGAGCGTCTTGAGGGGTTAAATATCTCAGTTATTTAGTTTTGTGGACTCACTCGATGTATTCCACTATTGCACCGAGATATCCGTTCTCGATACAGAATTGAATTGTGTCTCTGGCCAGTGGAGCTGCGTCATCGGCGCCGTGCTGGCCGCCTTCTACAAGCACAACTATAGCGATACTGCGTCCCGTTTTGTCCTTTGCGAATCCTCCGAACCATGCGTGGTCGGGATTTTCTGTAGAGCCTGTTTTGCCGTAAACTTTAACACCAGCCTGAGCAAAATAATCCAGCATTGATTGAAATTCCTTGTGTGCTGTCCCGCCTGATTCGTTAACCACTGCGAACATTCCGTCGTGGACCACCGACAAAACATAAGGCGTAATATTAAGTGACACCGACATCGTATCGCCGACCGCGGGTTTTAGAATCAGCTTTGGCTCTTTATACAATCCCTCGCGGGCTATTGTTGCCATCGCATTTGCTACTTGAAGCGGTGTAACTCTAAAATTGCCTTGGCCCATACCGAAATAACGAAGCTCGCCTTTGTTCAAAGGCGGAATATCTTCAAGGTTCTTTATGCCACCTCTCGGATTTTCACTTGATATGATTCCGGGAACCTGTAGAAATCGTCTTACAACTTCGTCCGGCTCGAGGGCTATTTTGTGACCGTAGCCGAACGCGAATAGCCATTGCTGCAAGACGTTAGGTTCTAATCTGTTGGCCAATCGGGAGAAATAAATGTTGCAGCTTCCCCTTATGGCGTTCCTGGCGGTATTGGACCATAAACCATCATGGCCGACGCGGTGTTTATTAAAAATCCAGCAGTTGGGCCAGCCCTCAGGAGCGGGGGCGGCTGGACAGCTAATGACTTCACTCGCTGAAATCTTGCCCGATTCGAGTCCCGCAATCAGTATCAAAGGCTTTGTCACTGAACCCGGTGGGTAGTGCGCGTTTAGGGCCCGGTTTCGAAGAGGTTCCCTCTTATCCGCGAGTAAATCACCGTACTCGTACCTTATCGAATTTAAATTGTAAATCGGCGTCGAAACGAGCGCAAGGATATTACCGCTTGCGACTTCGATAACTACTACCGCCGTCGATGATTCACAATTGGAATTTGTCTGACAGTCCAAGACGTACTGCTCAATCTGATTCTGAAGTTCTATGTCGATACTCAGTGTCACATCCTGACCCAGCCGGGTGTGTTTTTTCTCCACTAACTCTTGGTCTATATCGTAGGTTAGTTTACCCCGTTTGCCTCGAAGAATTGTTTCGCATACATATTCAACACCGGGCCCTCGGCCGGATAGCTCCCCTTCGAGATAGCGCGCCAGCGGGTCATCACTGAACAATTCTTTCTCCTGCTCAGGTCCAATCCAGCCGATTGTCTGACATGCCGCAGAGCCGTAGGGGTAAATTCTTCGGCTTCGCGGCACGATATAAACACCTTCGGCATCGGCAAACTCTATCTGTGCCGTAAAGATATCATCCTCATTTTGAAACTCCATCAGCGGATAGCTTTGATGCATCTCTGCAATATCGACTTCCATTGTCAATCGAAGAC
>JASFHM010000200.1:0-3540 GCA_050123215.1 Phycisphaerales bacterium
CGGCAGATATGGCAATCCCACCGCCCAGATAGCGGAAAGAAGGCTTGCCGATTTGGAAGGGGCCGAAGATTGCGTCGTGTTTACCTCAGGCATGAGCGCGATTACCACTACCATTCTTACTCTGGTGCGTTCGGGTGACCATATTGTCATAACCGATGACAGCTATAAAAAGACCCTGGAGTTCTGCAGGGCGTATTTAAAGCAGTTCGGTGTAGGCTGTACAATTGTGCCGTTCGGAGATTACAAGATTCTCGAAGCGGCTATCCGGAAAAATACGAGATTTATATTTTCCGAGTCGCCGACTAATCCATACCTTAACATCTTCGACCTTGCCAAAATCAAGGAAATTGCAGCCAGACATAATGTCCTGACTTTAATCGACAGTACTTTTGCCACGCCTTTGAACCAGCGTCCGCTCGAATTCGGTATGGACCTGGTGCTGCAAAGCTGTACGAAGTATCTTGCCGGGCACAATGACATCCTGGCCGGTGCGGTACTTGGCAGAAAGGAGCTCATCGACCCCATTCGCAATCTGCACAAATCAATGGGGGGATTGATTGACCCGCATTGTTGTTATTTGTTGCTGCGAGGCCTAAAAACATTTCCCCTTCGCGTGGAAAGGCAGAATCAAAGCGCCCTTACAATAGCCGAGTACCTTGAAGCACACAGCCAAATCAAAAAGGTTTATTATCCGTTCCTGCCCAGCCATCCGCATTATAAAATTGCTAAATCGCAGATGAGAGGCGGAGGCGGCGTAGTGACCTTTGATATAAAAGGGATTCTGAGCACAGCCAAGCGTTTCCTTGATGCCCTGAAGCTCTGTTACATCGGGCCGAGCCTCGGTGGGGTCGAGACACTGATTACACACCCGGCCTTGGTTAGTTATTACGATTATTCCCGGAAAGAGCGATACGAGCTTGGAATCACCGACACACTGTTCAGATTGGCGGTAGGCGTCGAGAACGTCGAGGATATAATTGCTGATTTGGACCAGGCCCTGCACAAATCAAAATGACCCTGTCTGCCGGATTTTTCGTATAAAAGAATAGTGAGGTTTTACCGTATGGCTGATTTTATGCGAAATGTAGCTGTTGATTTCTGGGCGACGCTGTCCGAGATGTCCCCATACTTGCTGTTCGGCTTTTTCGTAGCGGGCTTACTTTCAGTTCTGGTCTCGCAAAGTCTCGTCGAACGCCACCTGGGCGGCAGGGGAATCTGGCCTCTGGTTAAGGCATCTGTTTTGGGAGTGCCGCTTCCGCTGTGTTCCTGCGGGGTAATACCAGTCTCGATGTCGCTGCGCAAACACGGGGCCAGCAGGGGTGCGACGATTTCATTTCTACTGTCAACGCCGCAGACCGGTGTGGACAGCATCTTTGTGACGCTTAGTCTGCTGGGACCTGTCTTTGCAATCTTTCGTCCATTGACTGCTTTTGCTACGGGTATTATTGGAGGAGGGTTGGTTGATGCCTTTGACCGAACGAGCAAGACCGAGAAATCTCCCGTCTGCGAGGACGAATGTTGCAGCGATACTAAAAAGAGCAAACTTAGAATAGGCTTTAAGTTCGCCTTTGTCACACTGCCCCGTGACATCGGCAAAGCGATGCTGGTTGGCCTTGTCATTGCTGCCTTTCTGTCGGCTTTGGTGCCAGATGATTACTTCGCCGACAAGCTGGTGCATCCTGTGGTTGCGATGCTTGTAATGATGGTTTTAGGTATACCGGTTTATGTTTGTGCCACGGCGTCTGTTCCGATTGCCGCTGTTTTAATAATGAAAGGTCTCGACCCCGGTGCGGCGCTGGTATTTCTTATGACTGGACCGGCGACCAATGCAGCTTCGTTTACCACAATCTGGAAAGGACTGGGAGGCCGAACCGCGATTATATATTTGGCTACCGTGGCTGGCTGTGCGTTGGCGGCGGGATTGTTGCTGGACTATATCGCCGCTGGATTTGATTTCGCCGTGATGACTCGGCCCGGTTGGATGATGCCTCAGGTTGCCAAGAACGCTTCTGCCGTGGTCTTGCTCAGTATTCTTTTTCACGCCATATTCTTCAAAGGAGCAAGCCGAAACTCCTCTCATTAGCCGCCTCAGATTAACATTTAGCGCTCTCTGAGCGTCAATCTGGGAAAAACTGTTGCAATTCGGCTTATTGCAGATTAGGATTCTCCCTGCAGTCGATGACGCTCATAATTGTGGCGATGGAGCGAGATTATAAGCGAATGGTTGAGTCTGAAGAAAAAAACAATCCCGCAACAGCGGTGAGCAAAACGGTAACCGATTATATTAATGGATTAAGCGAAGAATGTCGTATGCTGGTTGTTCTCAAGGCTCAGCTTTACGCTGGCTCATGGGAGCCGATGCTCGACGACCTTCGTAACCGCCTGGCGGGCAAGCCTTACATTTTCAAACTCGCCAATCGAATCCAGGACGACATCGAACGTATCGAGCAGATGGCGCAATTTGAGACTGAGAACAATATCGACTTGGCAAATTATATCGAAATGCCGTGAGCCGGTATCTGTTTGGTGTTGGCGGTGGATAATAAATGGGGTGATGAAAGTACTGTTTTTTCGTGAGGATGGATAATTATGCGAACGATTCTATCAGTCATTATGTTAGTTTCTGTGGTTTTAACCGGCTGTGTAAAGAAAGAGGTTGTTGAAACCGAAGTTGAAATCGGCCCGGATGTTACTGAGCTTTTGGTAAGTCCTGAAACCGTTAAGAGTATAGATCTTGAGCCGGCTTGGTCAAATGTAGTGCCGTTAGCTCCTACCGAGCAGCTTGAAAGCATAAAGCTTGTTGAGAACCGTTTATACGCATTTACTAGTGAAAACTACGTGATGAGCATGGACAAAGTCGAAAGCAGGCCTGTTGTGGCTTTCTCGGTGGCACCCGCTGGCTTTACCATTAACGGCTGGGCGATGAGCGGAGATAAGATTTATTCTGTTATTAGTTCCGACTTAGTTGAAATTGACTGGCGTAGCGGCACTCGAACTCGCTCTAAGAGGCTGGGTTTTGCACCGATTTGTCCGCCGGTGAGTAACAGAGACTTTTATTATGTAGCCGGGGTTGATAAGCGGCTGCATGTGCTACAGTCATCTGATATGATTGAGGTTTTTGAAGTGGCCGGTGATGATGATGCTGAAATGACTGATGTCATCGCCTCGGACGATGCGGTGATTTTTGCGACCAGAAAGGGCCTTGTTACAGCTATGCTGCCGGACAGGCCAGTGCAGCTTTGGAAATTCAGTGCAGCTCGGGTTGTTAATGCCCCGATGATCAGAAATGGTGCGGTAATATACTTTTCAAGTGAGGACACAAATATCTACGCCGTAGATGCCCGACGTGGAAAGCTGATATGGAAATACCTCACAGCTGCCCTGCTCAAAGAAGCCCCGAGGGTAACGAATCGATTCGTCTATCAGCACGTGGATGGCAGGGGACTATTAGTGATAGATAAGGCCAGTGGTGAATTAGCCTGGCGGTTAACTGAAGGCAAGGATTTACTGGCTGAGACAGAATCAGGAGTATATGTGCTA
>JASFHM010000201.1:0-3530 GCA_050123215.1 Phycisphaerales bacterium
GTTGATTGCAATTATGCCCTTTATTGTCGGAGCGAAGATAGCACTGGCCGTATTGGTTGGTTTGCTTATTGTCTCTTCGGCTCTTGGTGCGGTTTCGGGCTGCAGCTGGAATTCGTGGATGCGCGACCTTATACCCGAGAAAGTCATGGGTACATTCTTTGCCAGGCGTATGAGAATTGCCGTCGGCGTTGGCATTGTTTTGAGCATCGCTGCTGCTTTTTACCTCGACTTTTTCAAGAAGATGTTTCCGGAAAAAGAGATGCTCGGATACTCGACACTTTTCTTTGTCGGCTTTTTGGCAGGTTCGGCCGGTGTTTACTTTCTGTGGCGGACACCCGAACCCCGTATGCGGGCTGAATCCGGGCGGCAGAAGATGTTAGTGCTTCTGGCCAAACCTTTCAAGGACGACAACTTCAGAAAGCTCATGGCGTTTATGTGTTCCTGGAACTTTGCGGTCAACTTAGCCGGACCGTTCTTTATGGTCTATATGCTTAAGCGACTGAACCTGAGCATGTCACTTATTATCACGTTATCAATTGTCAGCCAAATTCTGAACTTTGCTTTTCTAAGGATATGGGGTAAGTTCACCGATGCTTTCAGCAACAAGTCCGTTCTGGCGATATCCGGGCCTTTGTTTATTCTTTCGATACTGGCCTGGACTTTTACCACCATGCCGGAAAAATATTTTCTTACGATTCCACTGCTATTTATTATCCATGCGGTGATGGGGCTTTCATCGGCGGGAGTGTCACTGGCCTCGGGAAATATCAGCCTAAAGCTCGCACCAAAGGGACAGGCAACAGCCTATCTTGCTACGAATACTATCGTAAATTCCATCGCGGCAGGCATCGCGCCGATACTGGGTGGTAAATTCGCTGATTTTTTCAACGGTCGAGAGCTTGATTGGGTGCTCACGTATACTTTTCCCGAGGGCAAGTTTACGCTTCCAACTCTGAACCTGCAGCAGTGGGATTTCTTCTTTGCGCTTGCCTTTATCATAGGGTTATATTCTATTCATCGTTTGTCGATGATAAGGGAAGTCGGCGAGGTCGAAGAAAAGGTTGTGATGAACGAGCTGTTTTCAGAAATCAAAAGCCAGGTCAGGATATTATCATCGGTCGAAGGCCTGCGTCAGATGGTAAGCGTACCGTTTTTAATGATCAGGAGTATCACGACAAAAGCCGGCCCCAATAATGTATCAGGCCAACAAGAGGTTTCTAAGGATAGTGCTTGATTTTTATCGCTGAGGGACTGATATATGAGTTTTTATGACACCCAGGTTTTCACGATGATTGTTTTGCCCTTGTTGATTTTTCTTTCGAGGGTCTGTGATGTCACAATAGGGACGCTTCGTTTGGTCTCCGTTTCACGGGGGTATAAGGCCCTTGCGCCACTGTTCGGCTTTGTAGAGGTTCTGATTTGGATTATCGTGATTGGTAAAGTCATGGAGAATCTCAACAACTGGCTTTGCTATGTAGCTTATGCGGGCGGCTTTGCAACGGGCAACTATGTAGGTATCTGCATAGAAGGAAAGCTCGCCATGGGCATATCTGTGGTCAGGATTTTCACCAAGATGGACGCTTCCGGGCTGGTGAAAAGTCTCAGAGAGCACGGCTACGGGGCTACAATTATCGATGCACATGGCGAGAGCGGCAATGTCAATATCATATATTCGATGGTGAACCGCAGCGACCTTGAGAATGTAGAACGACTGATAAAAAAATTTAACCCCAAAGCCTTCTACTCGGTTGACGATGTTCGGTTTGCGAGAGCGGGAATATTTCGTCCTCGCAAGGGCTTTTTTCAGAGAAGTCCGTTGAAATTGCCGAAGCTATATCGGAAGGGAAAATAAATTCGCTAAGCTGTTTAGGAAAGGATGCCGGGACCATGGCTAAACTGATTAACAGCCATTCGAAAAAAAGAGGACTGCCGCCCGGAACAACTGTTCATATAGGTAAAAAAAGTACGGAAAAAGTCAGGATAACCTTGATAGACTACAATGAACAGCAGTTCCAGGAAAAACAAATCTCCGATGTCGAGCAGTGTTTCAAGCTTCGCAGCGAGCCTACTGTTACTTGGATCAACATCGACGGTGTTCATGATGTTCAGTTGATTGAAAAGGTGGGCACAGGTTTCGGATTACACCCACTGGTGCTCGAGGACATTGCTAATACCGGCCAGAGGCCGAAGTTCGAAGATTACGAAGATTATGTGTTCGTGGCGTTCAAGATGTTAACTTACGACAAACAGCAAAAGTCCCTGCAGACGGAAAATGTCAGTTTGATACTGGGTAAAAACTTTGTCATATCTTTCCAGGAACGGGTGGGTGATGTCTTCGAGCAGATAAGAGACAGGATAAGAAATGTCAAGGGCCGGATACGAAAAATGGGTTGTGATTATCTTGCCTATTTGCTGATTGATGCAGCAGTTGATAATTATTTTGAAGTTCTCGAGGACCTTGGTGAGAGGATAGAGGCGATTGAGGAGAGACTGGTTACCAGACCCGATGAGAAAGTACTGAAAGAAATTCATAGTCTCAAGTCTGAAATGCTCTTTCTGCGAAAGTCGGTTTGGCCGCTGCGAGAGGTAATTAATGGTTTGCAGAAGAGCGAATCAGAGCTGATAGCGGAAGGTACCGGTATTTATCTTCGTGATGTTTACGACCATACCATCCAGATAATCGATACAATCGAGAGTTTCAGGGACATGACTTCCGGGATGCTGGATATATATCTTTCGAGTGCCAGTAATCGCATGAATGCAGTGATGAAGGTGTTGACTATCATTGCCACAATTTTTATTCCACTCAGTTTTTTTGCCGGAGTGTACGGCATGAATTTCGAGAACATGCCCGAGCTTAAATGGAAATGGGCATATCCTTTGGGTTTCTGGATAGCTATTATTATTGTCGTGTCAGTTATGCTGTTGTACTTTAGAAGGAAGAAATGGTTATAGAATTAATCGACTTGTAAGGAGAGTTTTATGCTTTTCCTTTTCATTCTCACATTAGTTGTCTCGGTCATCGTTGTTCGTATCGGAGCTATTGCATTTCAGTTGACCGGTCTGGAATGGTCGCTGGCCAAGTTTCAGGCCCTTTCCTGTTTTAGCGGTACTGGTTTTACTACCAAAGAGGCCGAGCTGATAACAGGTAATCCACAAAGGCGCAAGATCGCTTCTGTGCTGATGGTTCTCGGTAATGCAGGCTTTGTCACTTTGATATTGACAGGTGCCAGTACGGTAATTTCCCAGCAGGATATAATTTCAGCCTTGTCAAAGTCGTATCTACCGGCACCTTTAGCGCCGCCATTTGCCAGGCTGATTAATATATCTTTACTGATTCTCGCAGTGCTTATCGTTTACAAAGTTCTTAATAATCAGGAAATCACATTAAAACTGACGAATTTTCTGCGGCATAGAGTTGCCAAGCGAGAATGGTTCTCAAAGGTCTCGTTCGAAGAATTACTTCTGGCAGCGGGCGGATATGGTGTTTCGAGAGTCAAAGTTTACGGCGAAAGTCCAGTTTTGAACAA
>JASFHM010000202.1:0-3507 GCA_050123215.1 Phycisphaerales bacterium
CTTGAGAAATTCGCACGCGACAATAACAAAGACATAGAACGCATCTCGACCCCCGCTATTGAAATGCTCACAAGCTACCATTGGCCCGGCAACGTCCGTGAGCTGGAGAACTGTATCGAACGAGCGGTGCTGCTTTGCGACGGCCAGGTGATTCGCTCCGAGCATCTGCCCCCTTCATTGCAGATGATTAGAAAAACCGAATCGATGCCGGGTGGCTCTTTTAATGAGATTATCGCTAACAAGGAAAAAGAGCTGATTATCGACGCCCTCAAGAAGACCGGTGGCCGTCAGCGCAACGCCGCCAAAGAGCTCGGCATCACCGAGCGCATCCTCGGCTACAAAATCAAAAAATACAAAATCAAACCAAAGTTACTCTCGTAAGGTACCTCTTGTTGAGTCATTATTCTACAGAAGCCTACATAAATGTCGTTGTTATAGCTATATCTACAATATCGTAACTTTTATTCCCTCAGACCTGAACGCAAGTTGGTTTTATAACTACTTTTCAATAAACGGCTTACAGATTTTATATCCAAGATTCCCCTCGTTGGCACGTCGATTGCAATATCACAAACAGCGGTTAGTTGATCTGTTTTTGTGATTCTATTTAGTGAGGGCTCGCGTAATGAAAAAATGTGCAACGGTAGTTTCGATAGTATTGTTTTCACTCCTGATTGAGGCACCTGCCACAGCTGAAGACGATGGTCTGAATTTTGAGATAACCTCGGACTTCTTCAGTAAGTATGTTTGGCGTGGCCAGCTCCTGAACGACGATTTCGTATATCAGCCGGGCGTCAGCATAGCCACAGGGCCTTTCACCTTCGGCATCTGGGGCAACCTTGATACTACGAACATCAATGACCGCAGCGGCGATTTCTCCGAGGTGGATTACTATTTCGACTACTCAGGAGATTTCCCGGGTCTCGAGGGTGTCAGTTATTCGCTTGGCCTAATTTACTACGATTTTCCAGGTTCCGGCGCCGATGGTAGCAGAGTGCCCGACACAACAGAATTCTACTGGGGACTCGGATTCGATTTACCGCTTAACCCCTCTATAACTGTTTACCACGACCTGGACGAAGCCGAAGGCACGTACGTGAATCTGGGCTTAAGCCACAGCATCGAGAACTTCTTTGAAATTACACCTGATATTCCTGTCGGACTCGAAATCAGTGGCGGTTTAGGCTGGGCCAGCGGCTCGTACAACAAATATTACTGGGGCACCGACCAGAGCAAGCTTCAGGACTTTTCGATTTCGGTATCACTGCCGATGGAAATTGCCGGCTGGGGTTTTACGCCGAGTTTCAATTACGTAACTCTTGTTAGTGATGATATCCGGGACCAGGATACCTACGGCACCGACAGCGATTTCTTTTTTGTCGGACTAAGTCTCTCGAAGAGCTTTTAGTTTTCATGGCTTGGAGCTTAACCAGGCTATAGTCAAAAGATTTTATGCAAAGGGTAATATAAAATGAATACCTTGATTTTTCGGATAAGTATCTTGGCGTTAATGATTCTTTGTACCGGGACGGTATTTGCCGATGAGGCGACCGCGCTCGACAGTGCCAAAGAAGAACTGCAGGTTAATATTAATATAGTGTGGACGTGTGTTGCTGCTTTTCTGGTGTTCTTCATGCAGGCTGGTTTTGCCATGGTCGAGGCAGGCTTTACCCGGGCAAAGAATGCCGTCAACATTCTCATGAAAAACCTCATGGATTTCTCCATAGGTTCGATAGCGTTCTTTTTGGTTGGTTTTGGTTTGATGTTCGGCGTTACTAACGGCCTGTTTGGAACAACGCTGTTTGGCTTAAAAGGTGTCGAGCCGGGTACTCACTGGAACTGGACGTTTCTGATTTTCCAAACGGTCTTCTGTGCAACCGCTGCAACAATCGTTTCCGGTGCAATGGCCGAACGCACGAAATTTGTTGGGTATCTGATCTACAGCTTTTTTATCTCGCTTTTTATATACCCGGTTTTCGGTTCATGGGCGTGGGGGGGCCTCTTGGATGGCGGCGGTTGGCTGGAAAAGTTGGGTTTTCTCGACTTTGCCGGGTCAACCGTCGTACATTCCGTTGGTGGCTGGCTTGCTTTAGCCGGGGCAATCGTCCTTGGACCGAGGCTCGGTAAATACGGCCCCGACAAAAAGCCCCGGGCCATCACAGGCCACAACATTCCGATTGCTGCATTGGGTGTGTTCATTCTATGGTTCGGCTGGTTCGGGTTTAACCCCGGCAGCACAACTGCCGGTGATGGTTCGGTGGGCTATATCGCCGTTACTACCAATCTTGCCGCCGCAGCCGGTGCTATCCTCGCAATGTTTACCGCTTGGCTCATAATGAAAAAACCGGATGCCTCGATGGCCCTCAACGGCGCACTGGCTGGCCTGGTTGCTATCACATGTCCGTGCGACGGTGTCTCACCGATGGCTGCTATAGTTATTGGTGCTGTTGCCGGAGTCCTGGTCGTGCTTAGCGTATTGTTCTTTGACCACGTGCTTAAAGTTGATGACCCCGTCGGCGCGGTCAGCGTGCACGGAGTCAATGGTCTCTGGGGAACCCTCTCGGCTGGGCTGTTCAATATGGAAACCGGCCTGTTCTATGGCGGTGGCTTGAAACAATTAGGTGTTCAGGCTTTAGGGGCCGCAGCCGCTTTTGTCTGGGCCTTTGGTCTTGGCTTGGTGCTGTTTTTTATAATAAGCAAAACCATTGGCTTGCGAGTCAGCGCTGAGGAAGAGCTTAAAGGTCTAGACATTGGTGAACATGGTATGGAAGCCTACAGCGGTTTCCAGGTCTTCAGCACGACATAGATTTTGTTGGTTCGAAAATGGAGAGTTAAACATGAAACTCATAATAGCATATATCCAGCCGCACAAACTCGAGGATGTAAAGAATGCCCTCGCAAAAGAGGAAGTCGCAAAAATGTCCGTCACCAACTCACTCGGTTGTGGCGCTCAAAAGGGTTATCACGAGAGCTACCGCGGCGTAACATTCGATGTGAATCTTCTTAAGAAAGTCAGACTTGAAATTGCCGTCAACGAGGACTTCGTGGAAAAAACGGTCGGTGCGATTATCGAAACAGCTCGAACAGACACTATCGGCGATGGAAAGATATTCATAATTGACCTTGTTGATTGTGTAAGGATAAGGACCGGTGAACGAGGCTCAAAGGCAATAGGCTGAGCCGTCAAGAAAGACGGGGCACCACTTCCTGTGTCCGTCAAGACGGGCCCCGCTTAGAAAGGGCGGGGCCCATTTTTGTAGTCACAGTACGTTTTTTACATAATTGTAATTGTGCAAGACTAAAACTACGATATTGTAGTTTTTTATATTGTCTTAACAATTGGCACTGAGAGACGTAAGTCTTTTAGAATTACGTGCTTAGGTTCTTGTTTTAGGCTTTTTCAGCCCCTGGCACAGGCATTGCAATAGTATAGATGACGGATTGGTCTATGTGGTTTTATTAACGTATCAGTCGGAGAAATGGAAGTGGTGCTCAACAGTGACAGTT